>MFTJ01000044.1 GCA_001786805.1 Candidatus Nomurabacteria bacterium RIFCSPHIGHO2_01_FULL_39_10
CCCCATAGTAGAACGTTGCAAAAGTTTCACTACAGGGTATAATCAAAAACTAATGAATACGAATCTGCCGACACTAGAATTCATTCTAAAGAATTATAAAAATTTCAACTCGCGAGCGACTCGCGACGCGCTAATTGCTTATTGGCAGCATATTGAAAAAGGGGGCAAAATGTTTTGGGCAATGGCTGGAGCAATGTCCTCTGCGCAACTTGGCATTACTCTCGCCCCGGCCATACGGCAGGGTTTGATTCACGGAATGTCTGTAACCGGCGCGAACTTGGAAGAATCTCTTTTCCGACTGGTCGCGCACGATAGCTATAAAGATTTTCCGGACTATCGCTATCTTACCAAAGAAGATGACACGAAAATTTTGGAAAACAGAATGCGCCGAGTGACGGACACCAGCATTCCCGAAGACGAAGCGTTCCGCGCAGTGGAAAGCCTGATTGTCCCCACATGGGAAAAAGCCACCAAAGAAAAAACTCGAAAATTCTGGCATGAGTATTTTTATGACTTGATTCAGAAAATTGATAAAAAGAAGCATGAAGGCAAAACATCCGAGTGCTGGCTCCTCGCCGCGGCGGAAAATAATATCCCGATAGTGGTACCCGGTCATGAAGATTCTACTTTCGGCAATATCTTTGCTTCTCATGTAAAACTTGGCGATGCTTCGGCAAACATAGTAAAGTCCGGCATAGAATATATGGGGGAGTTTTATGACCAATATCAAAAACTCTCCCTTGGCAAAGGGGTCGGTTTCTTCCAAATCGGCGGAGGTATTGCGGGCGACTTTCCTATTTGTGTCGTGCCGTCCTTAAAGTACGATATGGAACTTGAAAATGTAAAACCTTGGGCGTATTTCTGTCAGATTTCGGATTCTACGACTTCTTACGGATCGTACTCTGGCGCAACTCCAAATGAAAAAATAACCTGGGATAAACTAACTAAAGAAACTCCGATGTTCGTCATTGAATCCGACGCCACTATCGTCGCCCCGCTCATCTTGACCGCGCTTTTAGAATGCAAAGCAAATCCCAAAGAAGCGAATAAATTGATAGAAAAATATACTGTTTAATTTATTTTAATTTATTTCTAAACTTATGCGCCAGCATTGTATAACAAAGTTGCGCCGCGCCGTATTCCGTCAGGATTAAATCACGCATCGGAGAAACTTCCACGATATCCGCGCCGATAAGTTCGTAATTATCTATGACGCGTTTGACAAGTTCCACGCCGTAATACCACTCCAAACCGCCCGGCACCGGCGTGCCGGTGCCGGGCATCACGCCAGGATCAAAACCGTCAACATCTATGGTTATATATACATACTTTGTTTTGATTGCCGCCAAAATTTCATCTATCTTTGGAACCTTCCAGCCAGCGCCTAAGGCGCTGGCTGAGTTGCTCCATTGCCAAACTTTTATATTATTTTTTGGATCGCTGAAATATTCATACTCGCCTCTATAGTATGTGCGGATACCGACTTGGACGAGCGCGTAACCGAGTTCATGCGCGCGACGCATGACGCAGGAATGCGCCAGGTTGGTAGATTTCTCACTGTAGTCGGCATCAGTATCCCGCAGATCGCAGTGCGCGTCTATTTGCAAGATAGTAACATCTTTTGGATTTACTTTTTTTGTGAGCGCTCGCAAAAATCCAAGTGAAACTGAATGCTCGCCCCCAAGCAAGAATATAAATTTGTTTTTATCTAAAATTTTATCGCACTCATTTGTGATTTTTGTAAGCACTTTCTCTGGCGAAAGCGGGCTTAGATTGCCTAAATCTTTCTGCCCAATTTTTACTTTTTTTGAGACCTCTGCTTTATATCCACGATCAAAAAGCTCCAGCTTGGAATCGAGCATTTTAACCACCGCCTTAGGGCCGTTCTTTGTTCCCTTTCGGCTAGAAACTGTCTTTTCGTATCCAGCCGAAAGAACAACCGCTTCCGCTTCATTTATATTTTTTGCGTTAAAAATTGAATCTATCATCTGTGTATTGTATCAAATAAACCTGTTTAAACAAAAAACACCTTACGGTGTTTTTTGCGGCACTTATGTTGTTTACGATAAATGTAAGTCAAAAAGTCTCTTGCCTCACACTCACTCGGATAGTATAGCATAGTTGCAAAAAGAATGCAAGCAAAATGCAAGTGTGATATAATAGATGGGTAGATGCTGGATAACTACTGTTGCCTGCCTTTGCTAAAGCTACGGCGTGGTAATAGAGGAAAGTCCGAACACAGTTTACCCCGCCTTCTGGCGGGGGCAAAAAAACGAGTAGAGGATAACGTCCTCCCATAGCGATATGGAGTTGCGAACAGAAACGACCCGGTTAAGTCCGGCTGAAACGGCTAAATACTTACTTCTGTGCAAGATCGTGTCCAGCCCTACTTTTTTACAAAAGTGGGGCTGGGAGAATCGCTTGAGTCCTAGAGTAATTTAGGACCTAGATAAATTGTTATCTCCGCAAGGCCTTGCCTTGCGGAAACAGAATTCGGCTTATAGACACCTACAAAAAAATGAGAGTCCCCCGCTAAAAACGGGGGATTTTCTTTTGGGGGAATTATTCTTAACCCTCTCACCCCTGCACCCCTCTCCAGATTACTGGAGAGGGGGAAATACAAAGTGATATAATTTATGTATGAATAAAATTGGAATAATTAAAAAAGCGAGATTGTTACGCAAAGAAGACACAAAAACGGAAAGAATTCTTTGGAAAACATTAAGAGGAACTAAATTGGGAGTTAGGTTTAGAAGACAACATCCAATTGATATGTATATTCTAGATTTTTATTCACCCAAAAGTAAGCTTTGTGTTGAACTAGATGGCTCACCCCACAAAATGAAAGAGAATAAAGAATACGATGAAATAAGAGAAGAATATTTAAGAATCAAAGGCATCAAAACTCTCAGATTTTGGAATTCTGAAATAGAAAAAGATATGGATGCTGTGTTAGAGAAAATTAGGAAAGAGTCGGATTTCTCCCCTCTCTAAAATTACTATTTTGGAGAGGGGTCGGGGGTGAGGGAAAAATTCATATTCGTTCGCATCATCCCCCTCACCCCTTGCTCCCCTCTCCAGAGTACTAGAGAGGGGAAAAATACTTAAGATTTTTTGTATATACCAAGACCTAAATTTGATAACGGAAGTTTGTTAAATCCATCTATGGCTTGTGTACTAGTATCTTTGAAAGGTTCCGAACTATAATAAATTCCCCCATGCTTAAGAACACGATTTATTTCTTTTTTCATCAGATTTTGGTCTTGAACATAAACACCAGTATCAAAAACTAATTCTGAACAAACTACATCAAAAGATTCATCATAAAAAGGCAGTTGTTCTATCCGAGCAATTACTTGTGGTGACTCTTGCCCCCCCTAGGACGAACATCCACCCCAACAGCATCTACACTTTGTTTTTTCATATAATCAAGAAATACCGCATTCCCGCTTCCAAGTTCTAAAACTTTTACTTTTTTCAAATCCATTCCATGACTAAATAGAATTCTTTCTAAATTCCTATACCTTATCGCAATAGTCTCTAAATCAGAATCGCCATCTTCCCAATCTCTAAAAAAGGTGGTTCTCTCTCTACGAACTTCTTTATTGAATTTTTTTAGTGATTCGTCCATAATTTTTGAATTTCTCCCCTCTCTAAAATTACTATTTTGGAGAGGGGTCGGGGGTGAGGGAAAGGGAGAATTAGTACTCAAACTCCACCCTATCCCCCACCTGCAAATTATTTTTTTCGGAGAAACCGGAGACAACTTCTAAGACATATTTGCTATTCGTTTCTGGTCCGTAACTTTCCGGAAATAACTCGGGTCGAGCGTCTTTTTTTATATAAATTACTTTTTTGTATTCATCAAGCCAAATAATATCTATCGGAAAATTCATATCTTTCATCCAAAAAGAATAATTTCCGGGGCGTTCAAACACAAACAACATGCCCTCGTCTTCTTTCAGCAACAGCCGTCCCGAGAGTCCTTGCGCTTGCGTTTCCTCCGTCAGCGCTAGTTCAATTTTTATATTTTGCCCGGCAATTTTCACATATTTTATATTCTCCGGCGCTAAATTTTTTACAGGCTGGTTAATTAAAAAAAATCCTATTATAAAAAAAATAATAACTATGATAAAACTACTTTGAATGTTTTGATTTTTCATATTATTTATGGTTACAAATATTTTTCTGCTGAAAAATTTCGCCACCCGCTTCTCGCACCGCCGTGCTGCGAACTGACAAAATTTTCAATTTTGTCCTCCATTTGTCCATCCGAAGAGTCTGCCTATGGAGTCCGCACTCTCGCGCTTACGGATAATTTTTATGGTGCCGTCAGCGGCGGAAATTTTTATCGGAGCTGAAAGCAGGCAGTGATGGGAGGATAGAGCGTCTTGATATGCTCCGGTGTCTAAAACCGCTATTAGCTGGTCTTGATTCTCGTGAAGTTTAGGCATCAAAATATAATTTCCCCCGGCTGTATATTTATCATCGGAATCGCAAGTACTGCCGGCAAGCCAGACCGTTTTTAATGCGCCATGCATATGATTCGCCGGGATGACGTGCCACTTCTGGTGAATCGCCCAAGTGTCTTTAAGGTCGTTCATAAAACTGCCGTCAATGATATACCAGGCTTTGGCGTTCGCTTTAGGTATTATTTTTTCGGAAAGAACTTTATAGATTGTAACCTGCGACGGAGCCACGATGTATTGCCCCCATTCTACCACCAAGTTGGGATGCCTGATGCCCGCCTTATCCGATAAATTTTTAAGTATTTTGACAATCTTGCTAGAAACGCCCTTGGCGGTGTAAAACTTTTTCTTTTCATAGGGAACACCGAATCCCCCGCCGATATCAATGGTATCTAAATTAGTATGCGTTTTTTGCAGTTCCGCGTAAATACCGAAGACCCGCTTTACTCCTTCAAAAATGCTTTTCTGCGTTTTTATCTGAGAACCCATATGATAATGCATAATTTTGAGATTCTTCATTTTGCTTAAATTGAGAGCGTCTTTTTCCGACAAACCGAAACGGTCAAATTTTTTATCCCAGTGCGTATCGGCTTTGATATCCAAATCTATGCGCAAGCCTATATCACCCCTGTATTTGAGAAGCCTTTCAATTTCCTCTGGACCTTCAATAATCGGCACGATATTCATGCCCTTTCCGCGCAGTTCTTCTATTAAGTCAAGATATTGGTCGGTTTTTGGACCGTTGCATAATATGCGGATTCGGCTGTTGAATTTCTCTCCCTCCCAAAGTTTTTTCACCAGCCAGAGTTCATTGGCGGATGTTACTTCCAAATTCGCGCCTTCTGAGAGAAGTGGAAGAATGAATTCTTTGTTTTGATTTACCTTCATCGGGTAATGATAAAAGAATCTGCCCTTATATCCATAAATTTTTATATAGGCCTGAAAATAGCCGATTAAGTCTTTCAGGCGGTCTTCCAAAATGAAAGGAAACATCACCTGCAGAGGTGTGCCGTATTTTAGAGCGATGTCGTTTAAATTATAGATATGATTGCCTTCGGTAACCGTCAACTCGGCATCTTTGCTCACATTAAAAAACTGTGTATTCCACTCATCTGCTCCGAGTTTCCAAAACTTTCTCCAATTTTTCCCAGGTTTTTTAGGTTTTTTCTTTTCCGCCATTTCTTTTGATTAGGAATAGTATACCTCCACGATTATTAAATGTAAAGACTACTGAACATACTTTTTCAAAAACTCTTCTTTGAATTCAAAAAAACTGTCGTCCAAAATTGATTGCCTGATTTTTTTCACAAGATTGACGATGAAAAATAAATTGTGGAGCGAAGCTAAAGTGCCGGCAAGCATTTCTTTGCCGTGAAAAAGATGCGCCAGATAGCTTTTCGTATAATTTTGACATGTGTAACACCCGCAATCCGCTTCAACCGGAGAGAAATCGTCCCTAAATGTTCGGT
>MFTJ01000045.1:0-18578 GCA_001786805.1 Candidatus Nomurabacteria bacterium RIFCSPHIGHO2_01_FULL_39_10
TTGGATTAAATCAACCATAACCGTCGAAGTATTAGCATTCCAGCGAATAGTATAAGTTTGTCCCTTAATCCATTCTTTCGTTTCTTCTTCATTAGGCGAGAGGACGGTGATAACAGGAACGGGCTCTTTGTCTCCGAATGTCAAAACATTTGTTCTGTTGTTTGCTATTAAAGTAATTGGAATTGCGCTTGAAAAAGGCTGAAATGAGGATAGAACTGCAGTATATGTATTATTTTCAAAGTTCATTGATGAAGTCTTTCCTACCACTTCAAAAACAGCTGAAGTATGTGGAGGAATAAAATAATAAGGACCAATGCTGTCTTCAAGGTTGCTGGGTCTACCATAATACAACCACATTCTATTATTATTTTCATATTCTTCTTTCTTCTTTTTAGGACTGTTTGATTCAGAAATAGCGGTGTCTTCAAGTTTTATATTAAATGCTTCTTTTTTTAACACCCTCAACTCTTTATTGCCAGCTTTCACATTTACATTAAAAAATGCGGTAATTTGCTCATCTTTTTCTGTTTGCTCTATTGAATGGTTTTTTTCTAATCTCGGCGTACCGACTACTGAAACAACATCTTTATTTAGGGTAATGAATTGCCTTGAACAAGTTTTCTGAAATGCGTCCAAGTGATTGGAGTATTCTTCTTCAGAAACAAATGGAAATGTCATCTTTGTCGGCGCATACGCTTGTCCTGTTAGTTCAGCAAAGTTTTGTGATGTAACATATTTTGCGTAGTGAAAGAAAGACAATTTTAAAAATTCTCGCATTTTTTCTTTACCATCGTTGAAAGGATACGCATTAACCGCCGAAAGCATGCGAGCAAGCGATGCCGGATTTGTGAAAATTTCACGCGCTGTATTATAGTACAAAGTCTTGAAATTCGAGCGTATATCTGATGGCATGTCGTTTAGCATATATCCAAGTGATGGATCTCTGATATCGCAGGAAAACGAAGCATCAAAACCATGCGGGATTATGTAATACTTTTTTGTGCTTAAATCCATACCATAATCTTCGTTATGAATCACTCCCATATCGCTTAGGTTGAAAAAATCCGTCATAATTGACATGATGACGGCTTCTTTTTGGTCAAGAGGCAAGACTATTTTCTCTCCCGTACTATAATTTTTCAGATTGACAGACACCAATCTGCTTAAAGCGTAATCTTTTTCATTCTCCAAATTTCCTCCCCATGGACTTGTCGGTCCGGATACATATAAATCTGGAGAAAGATTAAATTGTTTAATAAAAGGAATTTGATCGTCAGGTTCATCAGTCCGCTGAATCATAAGATAACGAAATTCTTTGTCATTATATTTTGAGTCAGACGAAACAAAATGAACTCGCGCAAATCCAATCACATCAGATGCCGGAATGCCAAACTGCCGGAATAAATTGTGAATCAAATATTCTCGCAGTAATACATTGCTTGCGCCGCTAAAACCCACATCGCTTCCCCACGGACCATAATCATTCCACAAATCACACTCCGAAATAAAACGAATTTTTTGATAACCTAACTCGGAATAATCTTGGTATGTCGTGCGACCATTAAAAAATTTCCGGAGCGGATGATTTTTGTCTTTCTTTTTAAAACTGACATTAAAAACCGGCGGTTCACAAATTCTTCTGCTACTTCCTTTGTGTTCGTATTTTACTTCCCATTTTTGCGCGTCAACACCATTTATTTGTTCTATTAACTGTCCGTCGCGATTTTCGCTCACTACATCTCTGCTATCCCACGCATAACCATCACTAATTAAAAATAAAGTTTTTCCGAGAGTATCAAGCGTTAACTCGCGAACTGGAATCTGAGTTGTTGATCCAGCCGACATTGCCGCGCGACCGGCTGGTTCGTTTAACGCCAAAATCGGCTCTTTTTCCCCGCTCCCAAAAAGCCCGGCGATTCCCTGCGCGACATCTCCCGCAAGCCCGACCGCTCCCTGCCAAACATTTTTTGCAAAGCCAGTCACCCCGTTCCAAACATCTCCCGCAAAGCCTGTGATCCCTTCCCATCGGCCGGGTTTCGGCGATGTTGGGGTTTCCTCGGTGTTGTTTGTGTCCGCTAAATCGGGAGTTATAGCGTTATCTTCTTCGTCCGACACGATTTCAATAATCTCGCCCCACGGGTCATCCGGATCAAAACTTTCTACGATGAGGTAGGATTGACCACTACTTTCCGATAAAGGTGATTGGGGTACGGTCGGAGCGCGCTGTCCTCCCGATGACTTACGCACTGGCACCCCCCCTGCGACAACGATAGGGCTAGCGCAATTGTATCCCGCCGTTCTAAGTGTTTCTAATTCGGATGTTGTTTGTTTGAGCTGCGTCTCATATTCCACTTTTAGTTTTTGGTAATATGCGAGGCTTTTCTCCATACCGATTTTGAGTTCTTTCAAAAGATAAGCCTCGGGTATACAATCTTTTTGATATACTTTGTCTCCTACTGTCACATTGCCTGATATAAATTTTCCCACATTATCTCCTTTTACTTTTAATGCTCCCAATTGGATTCCTGCAAATGTATCCGGTTTGCATTCTTTTGTTTTTCCTCCTGCATCTTTTATTATCTTGACGGATAATGGAATCACATTTTCTTTTTCCAGCGAAGTAAAATGCTTTGAAATAGCGCCTTTGCTCATAAGAGAGAAATCACTCTTTAGCATTTCCTTGAGGGTGATGAGACGGTTCAATGTGGCGTTGGTAACCGTGTCAGGGTACTTTGCGGACTCTTTAACGAAAGCGGTATAATAATCAGCATTTGTTTTTTTTGAGCCAGCAATCTTCGTCTCAATTTCAGAAGAAGTGGATACATAAATGTTTGCTTTGTTTGAGAGGATAGTGCCGAGCGGAACTGAAGAATTTGCAACACATTTTAATAAAATGGAGCCAACCTTTAGATATATTTTTTCCTGTTTCTCTCCAGCAGGGATGATGGAAAACGAAGTTCCATCAAGGGTAGTAAGGTTTTTTATTTCTAGAGAAGAAAGCGTAATTGCATCTATATAATTTTGAATTATCCTGATGCTTTCGGCAAAGTCGGCATTTTTTTGTTCAAGCGTGGTTGCATCGGAAATGTCTTGCGCGCATTTTGCTTCTTTTTTCCAACTTTCCTCTAAATCTGCGCGGAACGGCTGTTGTTTCTTGTTGAATAATCCTTTAGCCGTAGCATCGAGACATGCGTCAGGACTTTTTATTTGTTTTGCTTCTGTTGAATTAAGCGCTACAAACTCCGCAGGTGGGGTGCGATTCTCCGGCACAATAACTTTCACTTTTGTTCCAGAGGCAGTTTGAATAGCTTGCGCGATAAGCGATTCCGGCGGTACCATCACATTATCAAACCAACCTAGAACTGGCGCCAAAACATTCTGCGCTACAACGCCGTCTGTTATAATCCCTTTCATCTTTGCGCATTCTGGAAAATATTTCTTGGCGTTTTCTTTTGTTATTTCTTCATTCTTAATCGCCAGAATCGCAAAAGCGCAAGAAGGAATGTTCAAAGATACCACTGGTCCGCCACTTGCCATGAAACTGGTTGAGGATGGCTTATAGTAGTACTGCTTTGGCACATTGTCCGGGGTATCTTGATAAAGATAGCTACATCCTTTGTCATTTTTGTTGCCATACAAGACGGAGTCGAGGCGATAATCATTATCCGGCTCGAGCGAACAGTTGGTTAGTGATATAGGAAAATGTTTATCTGCGCGCACCTCGTATTCGTACTCGTCATTAAGTCCCGCGAAAGTATGCAGAAACTCATGCACATATACTTTAGGCGCATGACCATTGCCTATAATCGCTCCCTGCACATTCGTATTTTTCAACAACGCTACGCCGTTTTCGTAATCTTTTGACGCCGTCAACAACAGTATGCCCTTGCCTTGGCAGGTCGAATGACCAATAAAATTCATAAGAGCCTTATTATGCAATTCGGGTGTGTATTTAAGTATTTCCCCGCTCGGAGGTCTCTTCAAGCGCCCAATTTCTGATACAGGGTCATTCGGGTCTTTTGTCGCCGTTTCGCTCGATTTGAGGTCAACGAAGTACGCAAATTCGGGTTGGTAGGTAGCAAGCGGCTCAATGACCGCAAAACCCGTGGAACGCACAGCGTCAAAATGAGACACACGCTGGTCAACGGCGAGACTGTTCGATGTGTACATGCCAATAATATGATGCGTGCCCCCTCCTCCAATCGGAACACATGAATCAAACGTCTGGGGCGATTTTTCGTAAAATAGGGTTTTATCTCTTGGAGGTTTTATCTCAACCATCGCATCAACTGGCTGATTTTGCGCAATCGCTTGGACTAGCCGCTCAAGTTTTTGGGATACTGCTATACCTTTCTGCCAGCCCTTCAGCTTCCACTCGTAGATGAAGCGGTTTTGTTCGTCTTTTTTATCGGTTTTTTGAAAAATACCTGGACCTGCAATTACTTCACCGTTTGAGCCGATGGTGATAAAACCCTTAATAGGCAGATTCTTCGGTAAATCTTTCGAAAGAACTTCTCCTACTCCTGCCGTCCAATTCTTAATGCAATAATAATTAAACTCGGGCTTGATGCGGACAACGAGGTCGTAAACCGGTGTGAGCGGAATATCGCCGGTGATTTTGCGTTTTCCTCGCAGTTCTTCTTGTTCAAACTTCGGGTCAACTTTGACCTCAATCCATGGCTTGCCATCGTCGGTGTGATAAATGCTTCCCTTGAAGAAGTCCTTGGCGGGGTCAGGACAGTATCTTTCTTTTGCGGTTTGCGCGTTTATTATGTGAGACGGCAAAAAAATTACAATAACCGCGAATATGCCAAGAAAAAATCTGCGATACATCTTTTAATTGTACCATGATTTTGCGAAATCATTCATACATTGACTTACGAGAAGTGGTTTTGATATACTCTTGATATGTTAGATGATAAAGATATAAGTAAACTCAAATCTGTTTTTGCCACAAAGGAGGATTTTAATAGTCTTGCCACAAAGCAGGATCTAGAAAAAACTGCTAATGAATTAAAAAAGGAATTTAAGGTGAATATAGAAAAATCTGCTAACGGGTTAAGGAAAGAATTTAAGACAGATTTAGAAAAATCTGTTTCTGATTCACAAGATAAAATGCTCTCCTTGCTCGCTTCCAAGCATGAAGTAAAGGAACTAAAAAGCGATATTGGCGACTTAAAAGAACTCGTTCAAGGTCTTATTGTTGGAAGTGACGCTATAGCAAAATCAATAGGTGAATTGAGGTTAGAATACGCCGCTATTTCTACTCAACTATCCAGACACGATCGCTGGATAAAACAAATCGCTGAAAAAGTCGGACTTAATCTAGTTGCTGATTAAGTTAATCTCTAATCAATCTTCTGAAATTGTTTAGTTGTCTCGTCCACCGTCCATGCGCACAAAATTTCTGAAGATCCATCGTCTGAATTATCCATAATAATCTCTGCTATTTTAGTTTTACTGATTCTATATCGGCTTTTACTAACCAAAAATCCCTGTTGATTATAAATTTTCGCTGGACATTCTGCTTTTATAAACGCGAGCATTTCGTTTGATACGGGATCGGCCGATCCGTCCCATTTCTGCGGGACTAAGAAGTATTTATAAAAATTTAGACCTGTACCGCCCCCTTCTTCTGTAAATGTGTCTATACCATTTCGTTTAAGCAACCTTTCCTGCAGCATTTTTCCCATTTGCTGTTTGCATTCAGTGAAACCAGAACAGACAAACTTTACGACTGCTAACTCATCATTAGTCTTTGCGAGAGTTTTTTTTAATTCGTTTAATGTCTTATTTGCTGTTCCAAGCGTCTTGTTTACCATTTCATTTTCCTGTTGTAACTGCTCTACATTATTTTGAAAACCAGTATTGGTTTTATCAAGGTTTTTTGTCATTTCGTCAAGCGTCTTGTTTACCGCTTCATTTTCTTGCTGTAATCGCTGTGCGTTTTCTTGAAAACCAGCAATAGTATTATTTTGTTCTTGATATACATACCAAAACATACCACCAAGGACAAAAATGACTAAGATAAAAGAAATCCAGCTAATTATTTTTTCCTTATTTTGTTTTTCATTTAGTTCCATACCAGAAATAATAGCATAGCTTCTTGATAATCAATAGTCGTGATATATTTGGGGTACCGGTCAATTATTAAATATGAAAAAACAAACTTCTTTGGGCGTCGTAGCAGATTGGTATGATGAACTTTTAGAGGAAGATCCAGATTCTTTTCAGGCGAAAGTTATTTTGCCAAATCTTTTGCGGGTTCTAAACCTTAAACCACAAAAACTTGAGCAAGGACTACCCTTGCTCAAAATAATAGACATTGCTTGCGGGCAGGGATATTTTAGCCGAGCTTTAGAGGTAGTAGGCGTAAAAGTTATGGGCACAGATATTTCCGGAGAATTAATTGCCAAAGCGAAAGAGCGGTCTCCAAAAATAGATTTTCATGTAGCGTCTGCAGACAAACTTTCTTTTGCTTTTTTATAAACAATTTGATATATTCTAACTATGACGACAATAACAATTCCGAAAAAATTCATGTTAAATAACGATTTCGTGATTATTCCTCGCAAACAATACGAGACTCTTTTGCGTGAAAAAGACGGCTATATTGATGAAGATTTAAGAGAAGCATTGGATGATGCAAAAAATGGAAAGGTAATTGGTCCTTTTTCTTCTCTTGCGAGCGGTCTTAAAGCTTTAAAAATGGCAAAATAAAATACCAAGATGCAAAAAAGTTTTTTTTGTGTTAATTTATCTATACGCGTCGATGGTAGAGTGGTCAAATACGACACGCTGTAAACGTGTTGCCTTCGGGCTTCGGGGGTTCGAATCCCTCTCGACGCACAAAAATTACGGAGTAATTTTTGTTTTTTAGGCAAAAGCCATATTATGGCTTTTGCGGGGATTCGAAAAGCTTTTGAGATTTTTTCAGAGTGAAGCGAATGAAAAAATTCAAAAGGTGTACTGAAGCTGTAAGCTTCGAATCCCTCTCGACGCACAGGACTTGCATTTTTAAGGAAAGTATGTTATTATTGAGAGAGTTTAAAAAGCCCTAGGGCTTTTTTATTTAATCAATTAAGTTTTAATTAAGTTATATTTATGGAGATTAGGAACATAGCAATCATAGCTCACGTGGACCACGGCAAGACGACCTTGACCGATGCTTTGATGAAGCAAAACGGCGGACTGCAGGACGAGGGAGTCTCCATGGATTCAAACGCTCTAGAAAAAGAGCGCGGCATTACCATTTACGCCAAAAATACTTCCATCACATATAAGGGGACTAAAATAAATATAGTGGATACTCCAGGCCACGCGGATTTCGGTAGCGAAGTGGAGCGTATTTTGCGCGCGGTTGACTGTGTGCTTTTAGTGGTGGACGCAGTTGAGGGACCAATGCCTCAGACCAGATTTGTTTTGAAAAAGTCTTTGGAGCTGGGATTAAAACCAATAGTGGTGATAAATAAAATAGATAAGCCAGCTTCAGAACCGGACCGAGTACACAATGAAATCTTAGAATTATTTTTTGAATTGGGGGCGAATGAAGAGCAGGCGAATTTTGAGACGGTTTTTGCAATCGGGCGGGAAGGGAAGGCTTTCAAAAAAATAGGTGACAAATCTGCTGACCTTTCTCCTCTTCTTGATGTAATTTTGGAAAAAGTTCCCGATGCAAACCAAGCATGTCAAAGGGCATCTTTGACATGCTTGTCAAAGATGCCCTTTGACACCGAAAAAATGTCCGCGCAGGTTTTCAATTTAGGCTACGATAATTTCTTGGGCAGGCTAGCGGTGGCTAGAATTTATTCCGGCGAGATAGTTTCCGGCAGTACTGTTTTTGTGAAGGGGGAACACGGCACGCGCAAGGGCAAGATAACTAAGCTTTTTTCTTTTGAGGGCATCACAAGAAAAGAAACGGAGTCTGCAACTTCCGGCGATATAGTGCTTCTTGCTGGGATCCCGGACATATACATAGGAGAGACATTGTGTGAAGACGAGTCCATAGAACAATTGCCGCACATTGCCATTGACGAGCCTACTTTGTCTTTAAATTTTTTGGTAAACGATTCTCCGTTTGCCGGCAAAGAAGGAAAATTTGTCACCTCAAGACAAATCAAAGAAAGACTGGAAAAAGAACTGGAAATAAATGTCGGACTCCGAGTGGATTTTTCTCCAGATCAAGGCAATAAGTCCGGACCTTCATTTTTCAAAGTTTACGGACGAGGCGAGCTTCACATAGCCATCCTGCTGGAAAATATGCGTCGGGAGGGATTTGAGATGCAGGTTTCCCAGCCGGAGGTTATTATTAAACCTGCCCGCAATGCTTCGCCCGCCCGCAACGATTCGCGTAGCGATTCGGGCAGGCATAGCGATGCAGGCGGGGAAGAAAAAGTAGTGATGCTTGAGCCTTACGAAGAAGTGGTTATTGATGTTCCAATGGAATCAAGCGGGGGAGTGATAGAAAAAATTGGAAAAAGACGCGGTATTATGAAAGACATGGTGGAAAAAGAAGGCATTGCGAGAGTTGTTTTTGATATACCGACTCGCGGACTTTTGGGATACCGCGGAGAGTTTATTATAGATACCAAGGGCGAAGGAATAATGAGTTCCAGAGTTACTGGTTTTAGAGAATACGCTGGAGAAATTAAAAAAAGAGAATATGGTTCTATGGTTTCCATGATTGCGGGCAAGGCAGTAGCTTTTGCGCTTGCAAATTTGCAGGAACGTGGTATACTTTATGTAGATCACGGGACGGAAGTTTATGAAGGGATGGTTGTGGGAAATGTTTTGAAGGGGGATGATATGTCCGTGAATCCCACCAAAGGAAAACAGCTTACAAACATGCGGGCGTCAGGCACCGATGAAGCCATTGTCTTAAATCCTGTCTTCACTTTGAGTATTGAACGAGGATTGGAAGTGATGAACGGAGATGAGTATCTAGAAATTACTCCAAGTTCCGTCCGCCTTCGCAAAAAATATCTAACCGAGATTGACAGAGCCAAAAGCAAAAGAGTAGTATAGGAGTTGCCTGCTAAAAAAAATACAAGATGTCAAAAATATCTTTCAAACCGCATAAAGTCACCAAGCGAATTATCTCGCCACTTGCGGAGCGCGCCTCTGATGTCATTATGAGCAGATTTGGCTTGAATGCGGATGGAAAAAGAAAGACTCTTGAAGAAATCGGCAAAAAATACAACATTACCAGAGAGCGTGTCCGCCAAGTTGAAGACGTGGCTCTAAAAGCTATTAAAAAATCCGATGCTTACAAAAAAGAGCAGGCGGTTTTTGACGAGCTAAAACAACTAGTACACAAGCTGGGAACAATTGTGGCAGAACATGAGCTTCTTCCTTATATCTCCAAAGACAAAGCGACTCAAAATCACATTAATTTTTTTCTGGAACTATCCGATGTCTTTAAAAAACATCGCGAGGACGACCATTTTCACACCCGCTTCAGTGTGGATGATGAAATGACCGGAAAAGTGCATGAGGCCCTCCGCAAGCTTTACACTAGCTTGAATGATCAGGATCTGATCCCGGAAACGGAAATGATTAAAAGATTTTTTGATCATTTGGGAGAGCTTTCAGAGCAGTACCGAGATGAAGAAATCGCTCGAAGATGGCTTTCTATGTCAAAAACTGTGGCTAAAAATCCTCTCGGCGAATGGGGTAGGGCTTCCTCTCCAAATATCCGCACTCGCGGGATCAAAGACTACGCGTACTTGGTGATGAGAAAAAGCGGTTCACCGATGCATTTCAGGGAAGTTGCCGATGCGATTTCCAAAACTTTCAATAAAAAAACTCACTACGCCACTTGCCACAATGAGCTCATCAAAGACCCACGGTTCGTTTTAGTCGGCAGGGGAATGTACGCGCTTGCCGAATGGGGTTATAAAAAAGGCATTGCCCGCGAAGTCATAGCGGATATTTTAAAGCGCGAAGGCCCTCTTTCCAAAGAAGAGGTGATAAAAAGAGTAAACAAAGAAAGATATTTCAAAACTAATACTATTTTGGTGAATCTGGTAAATCCCAAGTATTTCAAGAAAAACAAAACTGGACTCTACGATGTAATCTAACCACCCAGCGCCTTAGGCGCTGGTTGGCGCTATTCGCTTTGTTTTTTTCTGTTTCTGTATTAAAATATAAACATGGTTGACACGTTTCTTTTGGGAATCTATAAAGTGATACTAAATCTTTTGCCGATTTTGGGCGTTATAGTCCTCGGACGCATTGCCTGGATTTGGTGGGTTCATTATGTGCAGGAAGATTTCATTTCCGGCATTGATTTTGTGATACTTGAAGTAATACCTCCAAGGGATGTCCTGCGCAGTCCGAAGGCGATGGAACTTTTCTTATCTAACTCTATGTATCTTCACAGTTTGAAAGGAGGACTGGAAGAGTACTGGCAGGGAGCAGTGTGGTTTTGGTTTTCTCTGGAAATTGTTTCTCTGGAAGGACAGGTGCATTTTTATGTACGCACGCCGACGCGTGTCCGAAGTCTTATTGAAACTCAAATGTACGCGCAGTTTCCGCAGTCGCAGATAAAAGTTGCGCCTGATTACACTTTTGCTGTTGACGAAATCACTCCGAAAAGCGCATGGAATGCATGGGGGTGCGAGCTTCAGCTGGCTAATCATGAAGCGTTTCCCATAAAGACTTATGTTGATTTTGGACTGGATAAAGACCCAAAAGAAGAATTTAAAGTTGACCCTATTTCTCCAATAATAGAGCTTTTTGGCTCAATGAAAAAAGGGGAGCAGATGTGGATGCAGATTATCATTACGCCAATGAAAAGGGAGTATCATACTCACGGTACTTGGTTTCAGACCCATAGTTGGGTAAAGGAGTCAGAACTTCAAATGAAAAAGATATTAACTCCCTATGCTCGTCAAAATAAAGTGGTGGGCAGTGAAACGAAGTTCACCACTGAATTTCGTACCCCGGACTTTTTAGCGAATTCCATAAAAGCGATGAGCGCTAAAACCGGCAAACTCGGTTTTGAAACCGGCATCAGGCTGATGTATGTCGCAAAAAAAGAAGTGTTTGTCAGAAACCGGGCGAGGGACCTACGTACCGTCTGGCGCCAATATGCGAAGCCCGACTGCAATCAATTTGAGCGCAAAAATAATACTCAAGCGGACGCTTATGGCGGAGTATTTTTAATTTCCAAACAAACTGTTATGACTTTGGCAAATAGAATGTTCCATGAATACAGAGAAAGGTCTTTTTTTCATGTTCCTATGCGGCGCAAGATTCTTTCCACCGCTAATATTCCTTGGCCGTTTTCGTCTATGTTTTATCCGGCATACAAGCCTCACAAGACTTATGTCTTAAATACGGAAGAACTTGCGACTCTCTGGCATTTCCCGGGCCAGATTTTGAAAGTTCCTACGCTGGAGCGAATAGAATCCAAAGAATCTTCCCCGCCTACCAATTTGCCGATATAGTGTATGAAGGATTTTCTTTATGCGAATAGGGTTATCTGCTATACGCTTGGCGTACTTGCTTTTTTGGTGCTTTTCTATTTTTTCTTTTTTAATCCGCCCGCGGATTTTCCTGTCGGCGCTGTTGTAAAGATAGAACAAGGAAGCACTCTGCGCAGTGTGTCTTTGGAGTTGAAGCAGGCGCGCATCATACGCTCTCGTTTGGCATTTGAGGCTTTTGTAATACTTCTTGGCAAAGAAAAGGGGGTAGTCAGAGCGGATTATTATTTTGAAAGCAAACTTCCGGTTTGGAGTGTGGCAGAGCGTATAGCAAAAGGCGAGCATTATATGGCGCCAATTATGGTGACTATTCCGGAGGGATTTGACATATTGCAAATTGCGGATACTTTTGTTTCCAAACTGACAAATTTCAATAAAAGCGAATTTCTGCTGGATGCGGCGGAATTGGAGGGATATCTTTTCCCGGATACTTATTTTTTCTTTAAAACAGATACGGAGACGGATGTCATAAAGTCCATGCGCGCAAATTTTGAGAAAAAAATGCTAACGGTAAAACCGGACGTTGCTCTTTCCGGAAAAACAGAAAAAGAAATTATAATAATGGCTTCCTTGATTGAAGGGGAAGCGAAAGGAGAATCTGACCAAATATTTATTTCCCGAATTTTATGGAAAAGAATATCAATCGGAATGCCTCTTCAATTAGATGTTTCGCCAGAAACATACAAAACAAAAGGTTTACCAAAAAGACCAATTAATAATCCCGGCATAACAGCAATAAAGGCTGCTTTGTATCAATATGCGGAGCCTTCACCTTACCTTTTTTTTATTTATGACAGAAATGACAATATTCACTACGGAAAAAATTTTAGTGAACATCAAGCCAATATAAGAAAATATCTAAAATAATTTTATTCACATGATTAAAAAAAGAGTTTTCATTGGACTTTCTGGAGGCGTGGATAGCGCCGTTTCCGTGGCGCTTCTTCAAAAAGCTGGTTATGAAGTTGTCGGAGTTTTTATTCGGACATGGCATCCGGACTTTTTGGAATGCAATGAGGAAGAGGAACGGCATGACGCCATGCGGGTTGCGGCTCATTTGGATATTCCGTTTTTAACTTTTGATTTGGAAAAAGTTTACAAAAAAGAAGTTGCCGATTATATGATTCGCGAGTATAAAGCGGGGCGGACTCCGAATCCTGATGTAATGTGCAACAAAGAAGTGAAGTTCGGAGCGTTTTTGAAAAAAGCGCTTGCTATGGGGGCAGACTTTGTGGCGACGGGACACTATGTGCAGGTTGGCGAAGCAAAATACATAGGAGTTTCCTATGTATTAGTAAATACACAGGAAACTCCTATGTATCTATCCAAAGGTGTTGATCCCTCAAAAGACCAAAGTTATTTTTTGTGGACACTTAAACAAGAGCAGTTAAGTAAAACTTTATTTCCCGTCGGGCATCTTAAAAAAACCGAAGTCCGCAAATTGGCGAAAAAATTTAATTTGCCGGTTGCACAAAAAAAAGACAGTCAAGGAATCTGTTTTTTAGGCGCGGTGGATTTAAAAGAATTTCTCAAACATTACATCAAAGAAAAAAAAGGAAAAGTGTTAAACGAGAAAGGGGAAGAGATTGGTCATCATGATGGAGTGGTTTTTCACACGCTCGGCGAGCGCCACGGTTTTACTATCACTAAAAAAAATCCAAATGATGGGGCGTATTATGTTGTCAGGAAAGATATAAAGAAAAATATATTAGTTGTATCTACCTCACCCCAGCCCTCTCCTTGTAAAGGAGAGGGGGGAATACAATTAGAAAATATAAATTGGATTTCTAAAATTCCCAATCCAAATAAAACTTACACAGCCCAAATCCGTTATCACGGTGAATTTTTGCCTTGCAAAGTAAACCCCGCCTTTAATATAGGCGGGGGGAAATGTTCAACCCCGAGGGTTGCACAGGTTGTCTTTACTAAAACGGTTTTGGTCGCTTCGGGTCAATCCTGCGTTGTTTACGATGGGGATATTTGTCTCGGCGGGGGAGTTGTTGTATAATGGGGTTATGCCTGAATTTTTAGCGCAAAACAGCGATTTGATTTTGAAATTAATAGTGGCAGTGGGGCTCGGCATGTTGATCGGAGCGGAGAGGCTTTTTGTGCATAAGGAAGCTGGCATGAAAACACATGCTCTTGTCTCTCTCGGTTCAGCGGTTTTTATAGTTATTTCTGAAATGATTGCCATAAAATATGGAACTATTGGGGGTTTTGACGCGACTCGCATTGCTTCCCAAGTAATTGTCGGCATAGGATTTTTGGGCGCCGGCTCAATCATGCTCCAGGGTTCTAGACTAAAAGGACTCACGACTGCCGGCGGACTTTGGGTGACGGCAGGCATAGGCATGGCAGCCGGATTCGGATTTTTTGGTTTGGCTTTTTTTTCAACAATTCTAGTGCTGATGATTTTTATTCTTCTGAATATACTGGAGAGGCCGATTAGGAAAATTTCTGAAGAAATGGATAAACAAAATTAGTTAGCGAAAAACATGCAATCCGATGAAATTAGGTCAAGATTTCTAAAATTTTTTGAAAAAAGAGGACATAAACTAATTCCTTCGTCTTCACTCATACCCGACGACCCGACGGTTTTATTTACTACCGCCGGGATGCAGCAGTTCAAGCCGTATTACACCGCTCCGGATAATGCCGTCCGTGATTTTGATTCGAAAAACACAACCTCTGCGCAGAAGTGTGTCCGTACTGTAGATATAGATGAAGTGGGCGATGCGACACATCTGACATTTTTTGAAATGCTCGGGAATTTTTCTTTTGGCGGGTATGGCAGACGCGAAGCGATAACTTATGCTCATGAATTTATGACAAAAGAGCTGGGGCTTGAAATTTCGTATGTAACTATCTATAAAGGGGAGGGAGTTGTGCCGAGAGATGAAGAATCAAGAGATATTTGGGCTGAGCTGGGCGTGAAAGAAATTCGCGAAGATGGCGCGGATGTTTTCTGGGGACCGACGGGGGACTCCGGTCCCTGCGGTCCGACAACGGAAATTTATTGCAAGAATGCAAATGGAGACGACGTGGAAATTTGGAATATTGTTTTCAATGAGTATTTTTGTGATGGTTCTCGGGAAAAATTAGACAAGAGTGAAGCCAAATTAAAAAAACTTGATGTGCTCGGCATTGATACAGGTATGGGATTAGAGCGTTTGGTCGCCACCGTCCAAAAAAAGAAAAGTGTTTACGAGACGGATTTATTTGGCGGAGTCATGGATTTTATCAAAGGAAAAAGCGCCAATTATGATGTCCGTTCTGCCCGCATTATCGCCGACCATTTTCGCGCGGCGGTATTTATAATTGCGAATGATGTTGCAGCTTCAAACTCCGCCCGCGGATACATTTTACGTCGTCTTCTCCGTAAAGTTTTTACCAAAGCTTCCATGTCCGAGCTGTCCGAGCATTTTTTGATTGAACTTATTCCCATCATCTCTAAAATTTATGAAAAAACCTGTCCTGAAATAAAAGAAAAGTTTGACCAAATCGTTTCAGTTACACAGGAAGAAGAAAAATTATTTGCGAAACCTGTTGATGGGGTCAAACTCTATCGCACAGATCTTGAGGCTACAAAATTTAGCTTTATTAAAAAAGTGGGCGATATACCCATATTAAAAGATAAAAATACGGCTTCAGGCCTGTATATTCATAAATTATTTGAAATGCATGGCAACCCGATTGATTTAATGATAGACACTGCAGAAGAATTAGGATTCAGAGTAGATAAGGAAGAAATCAATAAAGCTATTAAGGAGCATCAGGAAAAATCCCGCAGCGCCTCCGCCGGCATGTTCAAAGGCGGACTGGCGAATCATAATGAAAAAACGATTAAACTGCACACTGCGCATCATTTACTGCTTGCCGGATTGCAGGCGGTGGTGGATAAAAATATAAAACAAAGAGGTAGTAATATCACAGAAGAACGATTGCGCATAGATTTCCTGTGCGACCGCAAGTTAACCGAAGAAGAAAAGAAAAAAGTAGAAGATTGGGTCAATGAAAAAATAAAACAAAATCTAAGCGTGACGAAAAGGGAACTGCCTTTTCATCTTGCAAAAACAATCGGCGCGGAAATGGAATTCGGGGCGAAATATCCGGAGATAGTTTCCGTCTATTTTATCGGTCCGGGCGAAAAACCGTACAGCGCTGTCAGTAAAGAATTCTGCGGCGGACCGCATGTTACGAACACGAAAGAATTAGGTCAATTCAAGATTCAAAAAGAAGAAGCAGTGGCGCAAGGCATCAGGCGCATCAAAGCCGTGTTAATATAAAACTATGAACGATAGAACATTTGAACCAGGGTATATTGCAAAAGACAATAATGTAGAGGAAAATCCACCTTATCAATTAATATCTGTCTCAGAATATTTAGGTTTTAAAAATGTAGAGGTAACAGAAGTTGACGAAACCAAGCCATGGAAACCTGCAAAGAAAGTTAAAGTAATAAAAAAAGATGGAGAAGTTGTAGAGATTGATGCCACGACGCCATTTTTTATACTAAGAAATAAATATGGAAAAGAATTAACCGTTTCCGCAGCGACTGCAGGGCATATTGATAGTTTACACATAAAGGGAACTGATGCAGGGAGTGTTTTTAATGAACCTTCGCTTGAAGCACTTATGCAAGATGTCGCTCAAAAGATTAATGCAAATATAGCAACAGAACCCGGTGTGTCCGCATTTGATATAGAAATGGGAAAGAATATGGGCAAAGAAGGTATTGCAAGTTTGACAGAATTACAACAATCATTAGTACTTACACGAGAAGATGTGCAAAAAGCTTTAGCATTGAAAGAAGAAGTTGCGCGATTAAATTTCGTAGGAACGAAAAAAGAGAAGGAAACTTTTGTAAAAAACCATTCAGATGGAAAGATACAATTTCAACTAATTCGAGGCGATGTGCTTATTTCTGTTGTTGATAGCCCCAAAAGACCGACCACAAAATTATTTATAGTTTTTGGTCCTGCTGAGGGAGACAATAGAAAAACGATGTATACAGTTGCACCGGGTCGCAATATGCCTAAACATCCTAATCCTAAGCAGCACATGAATAATGATGGCTTAGTTGATGAAAAAACTTTTAAAGAATCAACAGATGCATGGTTTAACACAGTAATGCTTATTGGAGAGTAATTACAAAACAAGGTTTAACTTTGCCCTGCTTCAGAGTTTGATTTTTTCATGGTTTCTTTTATGTTATAATTGACGAATGGGAATTTTTTCCAAAAACAAAAACAAAAACAAAGACAAATTGGTGCTGGTTTTTGATATCAAATCTTCTTATGTCGGAGGAGCGCTTTTTTGGGCGCGGGAGTCAGGAATTCCCAAAATAATTTTTTCAATTCGCGAGCCAATACCTATAGAAAAAGATATTGAGGCTAATCGATTTTTGTCTTTAACTTTAAAATCTCTAGAGGTCGTTGCAAACCGAGTTTTTACAGCAGGTATGGGAGCGCCGGAACAAATTTTCTGTGTGCTTTCTTCTCTTTTATATGTTTCTCAAACCAGAATCATAGAGCTTAAAAAAAATACGCCCTTTTTATTCACCTCTAAACTCGCGGACGATCTGATTCAGAAAGAGGTGGCTTTATTTAAAGAAGAAAATCTGGAAAAATATCTGCGTTCCGGTTCGCCGATAGAATTAATTGAATTAAAAAATATCAAGACAATGCTGAATGGCTATGAAACGCCGGATCCTTTAAACAAAAAGGTCAGAGAACTTGAGATGACTATTTTTATATCAATGGGCGGGCAACAAATTCTGAGAAAAATTGAAAAGATAATAAGAACACATTTTCATGAGGCAAAAATACAATTTTCTTCTCTAGCGTTGTCTTCTTTTGCCGTGGTTCGAGATATTTATTCCCATAACGAAGATTTTCTTTTAATCAATATTGGCGGAGAAGTGACGGACATTTCAATGGCAAAGAAAAACATCTTGCGTGAGTCTATTTCCTTTCCTCTGGGTCTGAACTTCATGATACGCGCAGTTATAGAAGGTCTTCATTGCTCGCTTGGTGAAGCGGAATCATATATTTATCTTTTTAAAGACGGGCATGCCGACGAATCTATGGCGAAGGTTCTTGGTCCTATTATAGATAAATTAAAAATAGAATGGCTCCGTAAGTTTCAAGAATCTCTATCTAATCTGTCTAATGACATTTCCGTGCCTGCGACAATATATCTAAGCGTAGACAAAGAAGTAGCTACTTTTTTTTCGGAAACAATCAAGACTGAACAATTCAATCAATACACTTTAACCAAATCAAAATTCGAAGTCATTTTTTTAGGTCCGGAAGTTTTTCATGGTTTAGCCGAGTTCGGTGAAAATGTCGTTCGCGAAACCTTTTTAATTATGGACTCCATTTACATTAATAGATTTTTAATTAATTGTGCAAAAAAGGGTCAAATATAATATTTATGCCAAAACATCTTCTACAGGACATTGTGGTAAAAGCAAAACGCGCACCAGCTACCGTAGCGCATGAGATGGAAATGCGCAGAAAAAATATTTCTATTGAAAGAGTGAAACAAATAAAAAAAGAAGGAAAAAGACACCGATATGCTCTATGGTTTGTGGCAAGTATTTCTATTCTGTTTTTGCTTTTTGCCCTTTCCTATTTCTTTTTAAAAGTGACAATTGAAGTTAATCCCAAAATACAAAATGTAGTTTTAAATGAAAATCTTTCCGCCTTTAAGGGCGCAGATGCGGATTCTTCACTCGCTTTTGATTTGATAGTTATCTCCGGAGAAGAGAGCAGACAAGTACGGTCTGTAGAGGAAAAAGATGTTTCAGAAAAAGCGCAAGGCACTGTTGTGATTTATAATACTTTTAGCTCTGCAAATCAGCGGCTTTCTATTGATACGCGCTTGGAGGGCTCAAACGGTAAAATTTATAAAACAAAAAAGGCTCTGGTTGTGCCTGGAATGAAACACAGCACTCCGGGGTCTATAGAGGTAAATATTTATGGAGCAGAAGCGGGTGCGGAATACAATAGCGCTCCGCTTGATTTTACTATTTTTGGCTTCAAAGGAACACCTAAGTATTCTAAATTTTATGCGAGGTCCAAAGGACCG
>MFTJ01000045.1:18604-23374 GCA_001786805.1 Candidatus Nomurabacteria bacterium RIFCSPHIGHO2_01_FULL_39_10
TCCTTTTGTTTCTGATAAAGAAAAAACAGTCGCAATCAATGAGTTGAAAACAGCTCTCCAAGCCAAACTCTTTAAAAAAGCTACTGACCAGATTCCGAGCGGATTCGTTTTATTTAAAGACGCGGTTTCCTTTCACACAGAGGAAGGCGACAATGAATTTGTTTTTTCTGAAGGCAATACGGTATCTATAAAACAAAAAGGCGCATTGTATGGTTTTTTATTTAACGAACAAAAACTGGCAAAAAAAATTGCGCAGAATGTTATAAAAGACTATGATGGCAGCGCGGTATATTTGTCAGATATTCAGAGTTTGATTTTCTCTCTTTCTATTGACAAAGAAAATATGTCGCCGGAAGATATAAAAAATATAAATTTTAACTTGTCAGGCAATGCAAAAATTGTTTGGAAATTAGATGAAGCTAAATTTAAAACTGATCTTTTGGGGAAATCAAAGAAAGATTTTAGCCAGATATTATTGCAGTATCCGAACATTATTTCCGCCGACTTGGCAATAAGCCCTTTCTGGAAAACCTCCCTGCCGGACAAGTCAAAAGATATAAAAGTGATTGTGAACTACCCGAAATAATTTTCGTTTACATGGCTTGACGTCTTCATTTAATTTTACTATAGTTACACCATATATACATGAGTGACCCCAAAAAAGAAAAAATGGTCTCTACAAGGGGAGTTGTGACCGAAGCTTTGCCGTCCACTTTATTTCGAGTTGAAATTGATGACAAAAGTGTGGATTCAGTTGAGGGAAAAAAAGAAATTCTGGCATATCTCGGCGGAAAAATGCGCATGCACAGGATTAAAGTTTTAATCGGGGATTCGGTCGAAGTCGTACTCGATCCTTATGGTGGAAAAGGGAGAATAATCAAAAGGCTCTAGAAGCTTGTAATTTTTTCAATAATGGTGTATTATAATGCTTACAGCTTTAATGATAGTTTTTAGAAAATAATAGCTTGAAAAATAAGGGTATTTTCCTTGTTTTTCGTTTTTATCTGTTTGGGTGAATTATTTTTAATAATAATATGAAAATCAGATCAGCTGTAAAAAAAATTTGCGATAATTGTAAAATGGTGAGAAGGGCTAGGCATTTGCGGATAACTTGCTCTAATCCGAAGCATAAGCAAAAACAATAATTATGAGAATTTTAGGTATAACAGTGCCAAATGAAAAGAGACTTGAAATCGGACTTACTTGCTTCTATGGTATTGGTATTCCGAAAGCTCGTAAAATTTTAGACCAAGTTGGTATAGACAGGGGTAAAAAGGCAAAAGATTTGACAGCGGATGAAGAAAATAAAATTCGCGTTGTCATTGAAAGTATTCCGATTGAGGGAAATTTAAAAAGAGAAATAGCCGCCAATATCAAAAGATTGAAAGATATAAAAACTTACCGGGGCATTCGCCATATCAAGAGGCTGCCTGTTCGCGGACAGAGGACTAAAACTAATTCCAGAACGGTCAGAGGCAATGTGCGAAAGACAATGGCATCCGGCAAGAGAAAAGAAACGAAGACATAAAAATGACAAAAGCTAAAACCACAGCTGAAGAAGTGAAGGTAAAGCCTGAAGGAGAAGAGGTTGCGAAAAAAGACGCTCCAAAGACACCCAAAAAGAAAGTTATTTCTGGCATTCTTTCCATTGATGCCACCTTTAATAACACCAAAGTTCTTTTTGCGGACAAAGGAGGCAATACATTATTCTGGTCTAGCGCTGGAAGCTTGGGTTTCAAAGGGGCAAAAAAGGGAACCCCGTTCGCGGCTTCCAAAGTGGGTGATGTCATTGGGAGCAAGGCGGCAACCCTAGGAGTCAAAGATGCCGATGTGGTGGTTCTCGGAGTTGGTTCCGGTCGGGAGCCGGCAATCAGGGCGTTTATGGCTCACGGAATCGAGATTACGGGTGTTGCCGATGCCACACCGGTGCCGCACAACGGACCGCAGGCAAAAAAGCCTCGCAGAGTATAGCTTTTTATAATTTATGATAACCAAACCAAAATTTAAAATTTGTAGAAGGCTCGGTTCCGGAGTGTACGACAAGTGTCAGACTGCCAAATTTTCGGCTACGACAGGCAAAATGGCTTTAGCCGGTGCGCGCCGCCCAAAGGCTCTGACCGAATACGGAACCCAGCTCATTGAAAAGCAAAAAATACGATTTTCTTATGGCATAACCGAACGTCAGCTCTCTAATTATGTTAAAAAAGCGTCCCTTGCAAAGGGTACTAACAGCGCCGAGGGACTCTATGAAGGGCTTGAGTTTCGTCTAGATAATGCGATTTACAGAATGGGTCTCGGCGCGAGTCGCCGGGCATGTCGCCAGATGGTTTCTCACGGACATTTTGTCGTAAATAACAAGAGAGTTACTATTCCGTCATATGAACTGAAGTCTGGAGATATTATAAAAATTCGCGAAGGCTCCAAGGGGAAGAAAATTTTTAACGCCATTGCCGAGAAATTGAAGGAATACAATCCTCCGGCATGGGTAAGCTTTGATATGGGGAGTCTGGAAGGGAAAATTTTAGATAAACCAAAAAATACAGAGAGCTTCATTGACTTAAACGCCGTGCTTGAATTTTACAGTAGATAATTTTATTAATTTTTTTTATTATTAAGTATAAAAATATTATTATGTCTGAATATAAAATCGTTATGCCTTCCAAGCCTCGCATTGTGACGGAAGAAGGAAACAAGGGAGTATATGAGATAGACGGGCTATACCCGGGCTATGGTCATACTCTGGGAAACAGTCTCCGAAGGATTATTCTTTCCTCGCTTCCAGGCGCCAGTATTACGTCCATCAAAATTGACGGCGTAAGTCACGAGTTTCAAACTATGGATGGAATCAAGGAAGATGTGATAGTGGTGATTTTAAATTTAAAAAGGATTCGTTTCAAGATGCTCTCGGATGAACCTCAAACAGTCACGCTTTCCATCAAAGGTCCAAAGGAAGTTACGGCGGCAAACATTAAGACCGGCGGGCAAGTGGAGATTTTAAATGGAGATTTGCATATTGTGGAAGTTACAGGCAAAGTGAATTTAAATATTGAAATGAGAATTGAAAAAGGGCTCGGTTTTATTTCCAAAGAAGCTTTTCAAAAAGACAAAGTTGATGTGGGCACTATTGCTGTCGACGCCATATTTACACCGATTCGCCGAGTATCCTATGAAGTTGAAAATATGCGTGTTGGCGACAAGACAAACCATAACCGTCTCCGAATTTCAATTGAAACAGACGGAACTCTCTCTCCGCGCGAAGCGCTCTCTCAATCCATTGAAATTATGATCAACCAGCTCAAGGCCATTATTGACTTTAAAGAGCCGGAGATTTTTGCGCCTGAAGAGGCCGAAGCAGGAAAAAATACAGAAGATAAAAAACCTGCCCGCAATGCAACGCACTCCGATGCAGGCGGGGGCTCGGATTTTGCTGACATTCTAAAGACTCGTACGGACAGTTTAGACCTTTCCACTCGAACGCTGAATGCTTTGACTGGCGCGAATATCCGCACATTGGGCGGGCTGGCCAGAAAGAAAAGAGAAGACCTTTTGGAAGTTGAAGGCATCGGAGAGAAAGGAATTTCCGAGATTAAAAAAGTGCTTGGGAAATTTGGTCTTAACCTGAAAGAATAATATATGCGACACGGCAATAACAAAAGAAAATTTGGAAGAGTGAGAAAGGTGAGAAAGGCCCTGATTAATTCTCTCGCCCTTAATTTAATCGTACGCGGAAAAATCAGGACTACAGAACCAAAAGCTAAAGAGCTACGTTCTTTTATTGAAAAGCTTGTAACCGGTGCCAAAGAAGGCAGTGCGGCTACCCGCCGAAATATAATCGGCAAACTTATGAACAGGCGTCCCGAAGTCAAAAAACTTTTTGAAGTTATTGCCCCAAAGTATACTGACAGGAAAGGAGGGTATACGCGAGTTCTGAAATTGGGCGCTCGAAAATCGGATGGCGCGAAAATGGCGGTGATAGAGTTTGTATAAAAATATGAAAAACGCAAAAGAAACAAGCAATATAAAAATCATAGACGCAAGCGGACGCACATTGGGCAGGGTGGCTAGTGAAGCGGCAATGTCTTTGATGGGCAAGACGAAAGTTTCTTTTGAGCGCAATAAATATTCCGGTATTCCCGTAAAAATCGTTAATGCTTCAAAGCTTCGCATAACTCCCCAAAAATTAGAGAGTATTTACCATACTAGATATTCAGGTATTCCGGGAGGACTACGCGTTATCAAAGGTACAGAGACAGCTGCTAAGATGGGACTGAAAGAATTACTCAAACTTGCCACCGAACAAATGCTTCCTTCCAATAAACTGCGAAGGGATATGATGAAAAATTTAACAATAACGGACTAAATATAATACTATGGCAGATGACGATAAAACAAATTCAAAAACACCTGCCCGCAATGCTTCGCATAGCGATGCAGGCGGGGAAAAATACATTGAAGCCGTGGGAAGACGCAAGACCTCAACTGCTCGGGTACGCATCAGAGAATCCGCCAAGGCCAGTTTTGTGGTAAATGGAAAAGATGCCAAAGAATATTTTAAAACCGAGGGCGAACGCCGGCTCATTTTGGACCCAATGGGGAAGGGTTTGCCAACTGGTAATACAAAAAAGTGGAACGTGGAAGTTCATGTTATGGGCGGAGGGATTCACAGCCAAGCCGAAGCTATCCGCCATGGTCTTTCCCGCGCTCTTGTAGCATCAGATGCGGAACTTCGCGGAGGACTGAAAACTCTCGGTTTTCTAAAACGAGACCCAA
>MFTJ01000045.1:23406-30829 GCA_001786805.1 Candidatus Nomurabacteria bacterium RIFCSPHIGHO2_01_FULL_39_10
AAATTTCCGGTGCGAGCTTGCGAGCCGGAAATAGCGGGACAGGTTGTTTGACCACTATTTTAAAAAAAATCCCCTTTCCGAAGAGGATTTTTTATGCTAAAATACAAAATTATGAGTGAAGAAACAAAGAAAAAAGACGAAAATAAGCCCCTCGAGGATACTCGGGATGATTCTACTGAATCAGAAGTCATTGAATTCGAATTCAATGAAGACGGCGAAGAGGATTTAAAGAAAACTCTCAAGAAATTGCGGGAAGATTTGAAGGTGTGCAAAAAAGAAAAAGAAGAATATCTGACTGGCTGGCAGAAAGAGCGAGCGGATTTTGCCAATTATAAAAAGGCGGAAGATGACAGAAAAGCCATGCTTTCCGAAGCGATGCGCGAGCGGATACTCACGAAATTTTTAGGCGTGATAGACAGCTTCAATATGGCTTTTGCAAACAAGGAAGCTTGGGAAAAGGTAGATGAGAATTGGCGAAAGGGTGTGGAATATATTTACGGGCAGATGAATACTATATTTGAAGAATACGATGTAAAACCAATTGGTGTAGTTGGAGAAAAATTTGACCCCAACTTTCATCATTCTATGGAGCTGGTGCCGACAGACAAAAAAGAACTTGACCATACGGTTTCAGACGTCATTCAAAAAGGCTACAAACTCGGCGAACGCGTCATCCGCGCCACGAGAGTGAACGTGTACGAATATAAGGAATAAAATCTATTCTAATATTCTATAGAATTATAGAATGAAACAGGAAAATAAAATTTGTGAACACTGCGGACAGAACTTCACAATCAGCGAAGATGAATTGTCTTTATATAAAAAAGTTGGCATTGAATTGCCGACATTATGTTTTTTCTGCCGGGCAAAACTGCATTTTTCTTTTTGGATGTTTGGAAAATTCCGCAAAGGCAAATCCGACCTTTCTGGGGAAAGCTTAATCACCGTTTTGCCGGAGAAAAACAGATATCCAATTTATACTCTCCACGAATGGCATAGTGATAAGTGGAATGCTTTGGATTATGGAGCGGATTACAACCCTGACATTCCGTTTTTCAAGCAATTACAGGATTTGCAGGAAAAAGTTCCCAAGCCACATCAGAATGGAACCAAGAACACGAAATGTGATTGGTGCGATGATGTTTGGAATTCCAAAAATTGCTACCTTTCCCGCTCCTTGGAAGAATGCGAGGATTTGTTTTACGCATATAGAAACATAAGAGTGAAAAATTCCATCGATATGACCGTCTGTTTTAACTCGGAAAAAAGTTACAGTTGTTCAGACTGCTATCATTCTTTCAGAATTTTTTATTCCAAACATTCTCGCGACTGCATAGATTCTTATTTCCTATATGATTGCCGAAATTGTCAGAATTGTTTTATGTGCTGGAACTTGCGCAACAAAAGATTTTGCATAGAAAATATTCAATATAGCCAGAAAGATTACGAAGAAAAATTAAGGTCATTCAAGCTTGGTTCACACATGTCTATTCAGGCTTTTAAAAAACGTTTTGAGGAACTAACCCAAGAAGAAACAGTTCATAGGCAGAACTTTAACTTTAAAACATATAATTCTGCCGGAGATTATTTAATCAATACGAAAGACTGCCATAATTGCCATACTCTCAGCGATTCCGAAGATTGTTATAACTGCGTGAGGGGTCTTAACGAAAAATCAAACATTGACGCTGTTGGTTGTTGGCATTCTGAATTAATGGGGAATTCTAGCTCTTGTGGTTATGGTTACGCAGAAAAATATTGTGTTTGGGCATCTTCGAGATATTCTGAGTATTTGGACTTGTGCGTTGAATGCGAATATTGCTTTGGTTGCGTTGGGTTGAAGAAAAAGAAGTATTGCATTTTGAACAAGCAGTACACAAAAGATGAATATTTTGAAAAATTAAAAGAATTAAAATTAAATACCACTTCGGGAATAGCCAAAATGGAAAAAGAATTTTCCGAATTCAGGAAAAAATTCCCGCAGCGCGCGATTATGTCTTTAAAATCAAACAAAGTTTCCGGTAACTGGTTCACCAACTGCGAGAATGTAAAAAATTCTTTTTGGTGTATGAACTCTAAAGACTGCAAAAATCTCTTTTTTGTATATGGTGCGCAGGACTGCATGGATTATTTTCAGTGGGGTGATAGTTCTGAACTCATATACGAAACAGAAAATTGCGGTGTAGACTGTTCCCGAATTTATTTTTGTACCCAATGCTGGATGGGCGCGCACGATTTGACATATTGCGATTCCTGTCCGGGCTCCGGTAGCTGTTTCGGGTGCATAGGTTTAAAAAAGGGAGAATATTCAATTTTAAATAAAAGATACAGCAAAGAAGAATATGAAATGCTTGTGCCAAAAATTATCGAGCACATGAAGGAAATGCCTTATGTAGACAAGAAAGGCATAGAATATAAATTCGGCGAGCATTTTCCGAATGAATTTTCCGCTTTCGCGTACAATGAAACTGCCACCATTGATTTCTATCCTCTTTCAAAAGAAGAAGCTCTTAAAAGGGGATATACATGGAAGGACAAAGAAAAGAAAAATTACGCGACTACTGTCAAAAGTTCAGATTTGCCGGAGACAATAGCCGAAGTGGATGATATTATTTTAAATGAGGTCGTTGAATGCGCCGAAAAAGACCAACCGTATTCTGTCGGCGCTTTTCGTATCACCCAAAACGAGCTTGCCTTTTACCGCCGAATGGATTTACCGCTCCCGAGAGTGTGCTTTGATGTGCGTCACACGCGTCGCTTACAAAAACGCCCGCCGTTACGAACCATTAAAAGGTTTTGCTCCAAATGCAAGATAGAAGTGGAAACAGTCTATGACGAAAATTACGCTCCGATAATTTATTGCGAGAAGTGTTATCAGCAGGAGGTGTATTAAAAATCTTTAATAAAACTCTTTCTTGGCATACTTTTTATAAAGCAATCTATCTAGCCCTGCTGGTCTAGCGAACTTCTCGCGCCACCGCGCTGCGAAAGGCTTTCTAAAAAGTACGCCTGCGACGAGTTTTACTTCCCAAAAGTTTCAAACAAAAACTTTTTCGTTTCTTCGTCCACTAATTCGGTGACGAGTATCATCATCTCGCTAGTGAGTCCTAAATCTTTTTTGATATTCGTAAACAGATGTTCAAAAGGGAAGGGGGAAATCCAGGCGGAATTTTTCAGGCATACAAAGCCGGCTTTTTTGAGCAGGTAGCGCAGGCTCTCGCGCTCGCTTTTTCTTTCTTCCGGCAAGTCCAGCAAAATAATTCTCCAAAATCCGTCCCAAGTGGTGTTTACTAAAGTCGTATCGCTGTCTAATTTCAGACTGTGCATTTTTTTCTTTCCTTCTTTTGTCAGGCGCGCGTATTCACTATGCGCGGAAGCTATTTGCTCTATCAGCCCGGCATCTTTGAGGCCTTTAAGGGAGCGAGTAATTGCATACTTATTACGAGATAGAGCCTTAGACTCTATCTGAGAGTCTAAGGCTCTATCTCGAGCGCTATCTCGAATTTCCGGCAGAGAAATCGCTTTTTTTTCTCCTAAAATTTTAAGGATTTTGTTGGAATACTGGTGTTCTTTTTTGTTTTTGCTTGACATGTTTATAGGTTATCATATATACTCTAATTATACAAGCTTTTAGTGGTCGCGAAATTTAAGTAAATTATCAATTTAATCAATAGGTATATGGGTAAAATAATAGGTATAGATTTAGGTACAACGAATTCGGCAATAGCTATCATTGAAGGAGGCGCGCCGAAGATTGTGGAAAATATAGAGGGCAATCGCACGACGCCTTCAGTGGTGGCGACTGCTAAAAACGGAGACCGCATTGTGGGGCTTTTGGCCAAGAGACAGGCAATTACTAATCCGGAAAATACCATTGCGGAAATAAAGCGCTTCATGGGGCATCGTTTTGACGATCCAGGAGTGCAGAAGGACAAGACAACAGCCGCGTTTAAAATTGAGGTGGCTGATGGCGGAGGAGTGAAAGTTAAAATGATTGACCCCGCCAGCAAGGACGGGGCAGGCAAATTTTACCGACCGGAAGAAATTTCCGCGATGATTTTGCAAAAAATAAAAACAGATGTGGAAGCAAAGCTGGGAGAAAAAATTACCGAAGCTGTTATCACCGTGCCAGCTTACTTTAACGACGCGCAAAGAAAAGCGACCAAGGACGCCGGAGCAATCGCCGGGCTGGATGTGAAGCGCATCATCAACGAGCCTACCGCCGCGGCGCTTGCGTATGGTTTTGATAAAAAGAAAAATGAAAAAATTGTGGTTTACGATTTTGGCGGAGGAACTTTTGACGTGTCTGTGCTGGAGATAGGCAGTGATGTGATAGAAGTGAAGTCCATAGACGGAGACAGCCATTTAGGCGGAGGCGACATTGACAGGATAATCGTCAAATGGATCGCGGAACAATATAAAAAAGAATCCGGCATTGATGTGACTAAGGATCCTCTCGCGCATCAGAGACTTCGCGAAGCGGCGGAAAAAGCGAAACACGAACTTTCCACTACAATGGAAACGGAAATAAATATTCCGTTTATCACTTCGGACGCGACTGGTCCAAAGCACTTGCTGATGAAAATGTCCCGCGCTACTCTGGAATCCCTAACGAAAGATTTGATTGATCGTTCAATTGAAATCACCAAGCGAGCATTAGCGGCGTCTCCTTTTAAAATGAACGAGATAGATGAAATCATCATGGTGGGCGGGCAGACTAGAATGCCGAGAATTGTGCAGGCGGTCAAAGAACTTTTTGGCAAGGAGCCAAATATGTCCATCAATCCCGACGAAGTAGTTGCCCTCGGCGCAGCCGTGCAGGCTGGAGTGCTTGCCGGAGATGTGCGCGATGTGCTTTTGCTCGATGTGATTCCTCTGTCTCTTGGTATTGAAACTTTGGGAGGCGTTGCCACAAAATTGATTGAAAGAAACACAACGATTCCATCAAATAAATCGCAGGTGTTCTCTACCGCCGCCGACAATCAGACTTCGGTGGAAATTCATATTGTTCAAGGCGAACGCCCGATGGCTTCGGACAACCGTTCTCTCGGACGATTTATTTTGGACGGAGTTCCTCCAGCTCCGAGAGGCATGCCGCAGATTGAAGTTTCTTTTGATGTGGACGCAAACGGAATTTTGAATGTTGCGGCGAAAGACAAAGCTTCTGGCAAGAGTCAGTCTATTAAAATAGAAGCAAGCTCGGGACTCAAAGACGAAGATATAAAGAAAATGCAGAAAGACGCGGAGCTTCACGCCGAGGAAGATAAAAAGAAAAAAGATGTTATTGATGTGAAAAATACTGCCGAGATGATTATTTATACTGCCGAAAAAGCGGTCAAAGATAATGAAGCAAAAATTGACGCAACATTGAAAGACAGCGTGAATGCGAAAATTACCGCGCTAAAAGCTGTGAAAGATGGCACAGACGGCGAAGCTATCAAAAAAGCGACCGAAGAACTTTCCAACGAAATGTCTAAGATAGGCGAAGCGATGGCAAAAGCTGGCGCCACTCCGCAGTCCCCAAAACCTCCAGAAGAGCAAGCATCGGAAGTCAAAGACGCGGAATTCAAAGAGGGCGACAAGCCCGAAGGCGAAACGCCGAAGAAGTAAAACTGTTCAACCCTCGGTGTTGGACAGTAGCACTTCGCGTTTTTTACGCAATATGTAGTAAAAAAAGCTTTTTTATTGTAATTACTTGGGGATATGGATCCCGTTAGAAGTCGCTTAGTTAATTAAAATAACGAAAAGTGATATAATAGATTTGTGTTATATAGTCGTTATTAGCCAAGTTAATTACGGAAATCTAAAGATTTCCTACTTCTAACGGGATGGATTTACCCGAATTACCTCTAAATAAAGACCTGACATATATTGGGATAACCACTTATCGGGATAAGAATCAGCTTTTTGGCATCAAGCGCAAAGATCGGCGTCAGCATGTTTATATGCTCGGAAAGTCCGGCACCGGTAAATCCGTCTTGATGTTCAACATGATTATTCAGAACATCCGAAATGGAGACGGAGTCTGCATGGTTGACCCGCACGGAGAAAATGTCGAAGCAGTTCTTTCCGCCATCCCGCCGGAGCGCGTCAAGGATGTGATTTATTTCAATCCCGCCGATGCCGACCATCATATCGGTTTCAATGTTTTGGAATTAATTGATCCGCAATACAAGCACTTGGTGGCTTCTGGCCTTATGGGAATTTTTACCAAAATTTGGGCGAACGCGTGGAGCGCGCGAATGGAATATATTTTGAACAACGCGATTTTGGCTTTGCTTGACACTCCGGGTACGACCTTGCTCGGAATCCCGCGCATGTTGGTGGATAAAGATTACCGCCAGAAAATAATTTCCAATTTAAAAGATCCCGTTATCAAAGCTTTCTGGGTTCATGAATACGAAGCTTGGCAAGATAAATTTAGAAACGAAGCCATCGCGCCGATTCAAAACAAAGTTGGGCAGTTTCTTTCCACCAGCATCATCCGCAATGTTGTCGGTCAGTCCAAAAGCACCATCAACATCTTTGACATGATGAACGACGGCAAGATTTTCCTTGTGAATGTTTCCAAGGGACGCATCGGCGAAGACAACTCTGGGCTTCTCGGTGGAATGATTATTACCAAAATCCAGCTAGCCGCCATGGAACGCGTGCGTATTCCCGAAGAATCCCGCCGGGACTTTTATCTTTTCGTGGACGAATTCCAAAATTTCGTGACGGACGCTTTTGCTGGCATTTTGTCGGAAGCCCGTAAATATAGATTGAATCTGACCGTGGCTCACCAATACACCGCCCAGCTTGTGGCGGATAAAAGTTCCGCGGTGCGAGACGCTGTCTTCGGCAATGTGGGCACTACGATAATTTTCAGAGTTGGTGCGGAAGACGCAGAATTTTTAGAACCCGAATTTGAACCGGAGTTTGTTCCGCAGGACATAGTGAATTTGCCGAACTATAAAATATATCTGAAATTAATGATAGATGGCGTAACCTCTCGCCCTTTTTCCGCCAAAACTTTACCGCCTTTGGTGAAGACAGGCGACAAGAAGGTTGAGGAAGAGGTAATACGTTCTTCCCGGGCGTTGTATTGCCGTCCGAAAGCAGTAGTGGAAAGAGAGATAAATGACTGGAGCGGAATGTCTCTTGGCGATGACAACAATACCAGTAGCGGAGCCTTGGAAAAATTCCCCGCGGTCTGCTCGCTTTGTAAAAAAGAAACGACTGTTCCTTTCAAGCCCGACCCCGGACGCGCTGTTTATTGTAAAGACTGTATCGCCAAAATAAAGTCAGGTGAAGTGAAGGTGGAAAAGACTTCGGAAAACCAAATCAAACATGACGAAGTTACTTTTTTTAAACCACTGGCGGATTTGGGCATAGAATTTGAAAAGAAAGATAGAGGTCATGTGGAAGAGGCAAACAGGCATCC
>MFTJ01000046.1:0-884 GCA_001786805.1 Candidatus Nomurabacteria bacterium RIFCSPHIGHO2_01_FULL_39_10
GGGGAAGAATATGGTCCGTTTAAAGGGTGTACTGAATTTAGTAGTCCTGGTGAACCATGGTGTCCAATTAAAGTTAAACTTAATAAAAATGCTCAGTCTTTATATGTCACAGGTGGAAAGTACAATGTTGATTGGAAGTTTTGTGAGCCAAGTGAGAAATTGGAATGTGCACCAGTGATTAAAGAATTAAGTTCAACTCAATATACTTTAGATTTTCTTCAGAAGTTATGTGAAAGTGAATCACATTTTGCTTCGGGAGTCGTAACCACTATCTATTCTTACTATGATAAAAAAGATTGTCAAGGTAATTCTTATAAAGCTGAAACAGAAGCAGGATTAAATTCCATTGCTGGTCTTAGTTCTACTAGTGGAACTATCGGCGGACTAGCACCTGGTTGTTATAACCTCGCAGAGGGCTCTCGATATGTTAAGCTTTTCATGACTGCGAACTGTTGTCAAATTATAAAGTATAATTAATTTTTAATTTCTTATTTTTCTATTTTTTCCCCAATCAAATACAATATATCATCTGTTGGATGTCTGTACAATTCAGCATTCAAGCGTTTCTGATCGAGAATGTGGCCAATTAATCCAATACTTCTGCTTAAGGCGAAGAGGGCGTTTTATCGATAGTGAAGAATCTATACCTTAATCAACTTAATTTTACTTTTAATTCCTTTCAATTACTACTAATTTACTTTTAAAAAAAGATACTTTTATTTCTTCTTTTAACTTATCAATTCTAATATAGAAATGGTCTGAAAACCCACTGGTCAACCTCACTTATGTTCGGAGCCCACTGACAAACCCACTGGTCACTGGTCAGGTGCGGATAGGGTTTATATAGGAGTGAAACTAATATTAGCTTATGGATCAAGAACAAG
>MFTJ01000046.1:902-3011 GCA_001786805.1 Candidatus Nomurabacteria bacterium RIFCSPHIGHO2_01_FULL_39_10
TAAAAAGCAAGCTCCAAGAAGAAGGTTTTGAAGTGTCCGAAAAAATCGGACAGTTGAAATTACTTGCGGAAGATGGAAAATTTCGAGAAACTGATTGTGCCACTACTAAAAATATGTTTAGAATCATTCAATCCGTTCCCTCACCTAAAGTTGAGCCATTAAAACAATGGCTAGCTCAAGTAGGGTATGATCGGGTTCAAGAAATTGAAAACCCAGAATTGGTTCAAAAACGGATGAAAGAACTCTACAAATCCAAAGGCTATTCTGATGACTGGATTGAGAAAAGAGTTAGAGGCATTGTCATAAGAGACGAACTTACCGATGAATGGAAACAAAGAGGTGTTGAAGAACAGAGGGAGTTTGCTATTCTCACAAATGAGATTTCGAAAGCGACATTTGGCAAGACAGTTGGGGAATACAAACAGTTCAAAGGACTTCAAAAATCAAATCAGAATTTACGAGACCACATGAACGATTGGGAATTAATCTTGACGATGGTGGGGGAGAAAGCGACTACTGATATCACAGTTGCGAAAGATGCTAGAATATTTCCTGAATTAAAACAAACTGCGAAAGAGGGTGGAGAGATTGCACAAAATATGAGAAATGAATTAGAACAGAAGATTGGAAAATCAGTCATTTCTTCTGAAAATTATGTTCATTTGAGTGAGCAGAAGCAACGGAAGAAATTGATAGAACATAAATAATACTGATTTTTTTTCACATTTTACAAATACAATATATCATCAGTTGGATGCCTATATAATTCAGCATTCAAGCGTTTCTGATCGAGAATATGACCAATTAATCCAATACTTCTGCTAAGGGCAAAGAGGGCGTTGAGGTAGCCAATAGTGATAATTTCGTCGATTTCTGTTGTGGTGAATTGATTTGATGAGGTGATGGTGTCTAGGAAGCAGACGGCGAGGCAGCCATCGACGTTGAGAATAAGATTTTCTGCTTTTTGTGTGGTTAGGTGTTCGACTTTAAGTGCGTAGTTGAGGTAGGGGGTTTTGGAAAAATGTTGGGTGGTGTATTGTTTTAAGAGTTCAACGCGTTTGTCTGGGTTGCGAATGGATTTTACGCGGTGGCCGATGCCGGGGATGAGGATGCCTTGCTGTTTCATGTGGTCGATGAATTGTTCGGGCGGGGTGTTGTTGTCGCAGGCTTGTTTGAAATATCTTGCGGCGTCATCGATAGCACCACCAAATCTGGGGCCTATGGTCAATAAGCCGGAGCATAAAGAGGAGATGATGTCTTTGCCGGCGCGGGCGGTGACAATTGAGTTATGTGCACCAGATACAGCGGGGCCATGGTCGGCGCAGAGGATGATACTAAGTTCGATGAATTTGGTGATTTCTTTTGGGAGTTGTTTTTTGAACCATAAGAGAGAGATGATATCGCCAATGCCGGAGTTTTGTTCGATGAGTTTACTGATGGGGGTGTTGAGGTAGGTTGGTTCGTCGCCGGTGTCACAGGAGATTGTGGTTGTGAAGTTGGTTGGTTTTCGAATAAGATTTTGTTTGATTGCTTCTTTGTAGTCGAGAGGGATGGTAGGGGGAATAGAGAGGAGTGGTTGGGCGTTAGACGCAATCATTCCTTGCTCTATTAATTGGTTAAATGCACTCTTTATAGTCGGTTCGAGTTGTTCAAATGAGTCGGGAACAATGATGCCGGCGTTTTTGAGGGCTTGGTTTTTGGCTTGGGCGGATTCTTCTGCTTTTCCTGCTTTAGCTCCGGCGTGGCCAAATTGAACTTCCCAAGGAAATATTTTTGCGGAGGTACCGGGGACGAGCATGATTAATGGTTTGGTGAGTTGGTTGTTTTGTTTTGCTTGTACAATGTCGTATTCCTGTTGGCCGCCTATTTCGCCCAAAGAGACCATGAGTTTAATATTTGGATTTGCTTGGAAGCGAAGCAAATGGTCTAAAAGGGTAGTTCCAGGATAGCTGTCGCCGCCAATGGCTATGCCTTCGTAGATGCCGTCTGTTGCTCTTGAGAGGAGGTTGAACATTTCATTGGTGATGCCACCGGATTTGGAGACAAGGCCGACTGAACCGGGGTGGTATAATCTTGCGCGGAGGATGTTGTCGCTTGTGCCGCCACAGT
>MFTJ01000046.1:3027-8854 GCA_001786805.1 Candidatus Nomurabacteria bacterium RIFCSPHIGHO2_01_FULL_39_10
TGCCGGCGCAAATGCCGCCAACAGTTGATGGACCGATGATGGTTTTTGGTTGCGATTGTTGGTTGGTAGGTTTGGTCTGGTTTTGCTGGTTTAGTTGATTGGCAAGGGCGATTAGTGTACGAGTGTCATGTTCAGGGATGCCTTCGGCGACGATAACAATTGTGTTGATAGTCTTTGTTACGAGGGCTTGTTTGGATGATTCGTAGGCGGAGCGGAATGAGGCGAAATTGATGAGGACGTCTGTAGTTGGGTTGAGAGCGGCGGCTTGTTCGATTGTTGAGTAGATTGGGATTGTGATTTCTTTTTGTCCAAAGAAAGTTTTGTGAAATCCTGATCTGCCGGGATGGATAATAGCAGTGATACTTGGTTGGCGTTTACAGAGGTAATCAAAGTCGAGCATGCGTTGGATAGCGTCGGCTTTGAGGTTGTAAAAGAAAGCAGTGGTGTCTTTGGTGAACAGTTCGTACGCTGGTTTTCGAATGGGGGTTGTAGTTGTCATGGTGATTATTATTTTCTTTTATTTATTCATTGTTGTTTCTTTGTTATTTTGGTGTTAAACGCACTTATTGTTACATGCACTCACTTGTTCTTATAGTTACGGTGAATTCTCATTAAATATTTGTTCACCGTAACTAATAAGTAAATGTGTATATAAATAACGATTATTTCACACATTTACTATATTGATAACCATTATCAATAAGAGTGTTTATTGATAATCAGTATTGATTAGGATTTTATCTTTTGGGCAACAAGCGGCATGATATGAGTCATGTTGGTTTCGGGACCAAAGACTTGAATAGGGATTTGGATTTTTTCGCAGGTGTTTTTGATGAGTTTAAGTGCGCTTTGGTCATTTGGACCGCCACGACGAACAAATATGGAAATGTGTTGTTCTCGCAGAGGGATTTGGAATTCAGTTAGGGCTTGGATAATTCCTTTAAATGTTTTTTCAATATCCGTAAAATTAGCGATAGCACCGGCGATGATGAGGATTTTACCTTTTGGATTAGGATGAGTGGTCATTAGTTTTAAGATGGTTTTGGTGTATTCATACGTTTCTTGGGTTGTGGGGTTACCAGAGTATTCACCGTAGTTGGCGATTTCTTTTTCGAGATTAAGAGAGACGAGTGAGTCTAAGCAGATGACACTGGCACCACCACCTGAGAGGATGTTCCAGATACGTCCGGTAGGGTTGAGGATTGTTAATTTTAATGAAGCGCCGCTGTTTTCATCCAATTGTTTGATGTATTGTTCTTCTGGGGATATTCTTTGGCCAAAAGGCGTGGGGAATTCTATCTGCTGCCAATCGTTTTGGTGTTTGAATTTTGCGCAGTCGTCGAGTTGGGCGACGAGGTCGAGGAGATGGATAGCATATTGATTTGTGCTTAAAGTGATGATTGTGAAAGGATTTATTTCTAAATTTGTGAAATTCATCTCAATAAAAATAGTGTATACTCTTTCAATAAATTGAGCAATAAGCTCTTTTTTTTCATTTGAAATTTGTTGAGTAGATATTTTTTCACGAAATTGAAGAAGGTAATCTGCATCTTCTTTTTTAAATTTATCCATGATATTTATAGCTCTTGTAGTTACAAATTCCCAGCGTTCTTCAATATTAAAACCACCTTTATAAGAAAAAGAAATATTATCAAATTCTCGATTGGAGGTGTCTATAGATAGGTAATATTCTTCGGTGTGCGGGATATATGGCTCGATTAAGAAGTGGGTTAATGTGTCGGTTGCGTTGCCAATAGTGATTTGTTTGTTTTGGTGTTCTATTAACCATTGTTTGGTTTGATCCCAGTTAGTGTTTACGAGTACAAGGTTGTATTGTTTGCGTTTGCCAAAGAGTTGGTCTGGTTTTGCGACAAGGGGTTTTTGTAGGAGCCAAGGGTGTTGTTGCGGAAGGGTTGCAAGGTTGGTTAGGGGGGTGATGAGGATAGCTTTATAGTCTAGATTGAGGGCTTTGGCTAGGAGGTGTTTGCCATCAAATTCACGGATTTTGCGATGCGCCATATTGTAAGGTTTATAAATGGTTTTTCTTGTTACGCTTTTAAATAGTTTTTGGATTTGTGGTCTTTTTTGGGCTATTTTTGAATCTCTCCTTTTTAGGAAGGTTAATATAGGTATTTTGTATTTTTGAATGGATGGTTTCAAGCGTGGTGAAATGGGTTTGTTTTTGCCGTAGGGTTTAAAAAGAGTACAGGTTTTTGAGGCTATTATGACTGTTTGTGAGATGTGCGGAAAATTTGGACAATTAGTTACAGCAGATGTGGAAGGTGTGCCGTTACAAGTATGTGGTGCGTGTTCTAAATATGGGCAAGTTCGGCATAAAGGGGCAACACCATTTGCGCAGACACGTCGTTTTTCTGCACCGGTGAAAGAAGTTGTTGAGCATGCGGTGCGAGGGGATTTTGCCTTTCTATTACGCCGCGAACGAGAGAAGCGGAAGTTGACGCAGGAGGAGTTTGCGAAGCTGTTACAAGAAAAAGAGAGTATGCTGGCAAGCTGGGAGCATGGGACGATTAAGCCGCTCGTTGATACTGCGCGACGATTGGAAAAAGTGTTAGGAATTTCGTTAGTTGTGAAGGAAGAATTAGAGGATGTAAAGATGGAGAAATCGGGGAAGAAGGATGAATTGACGTTAGGAGATTTTATTAAGGTGAGGAAGAGGAATTGAAGAGGTTGTTTATATTTTTGGAATATTTTTAAAATTCTTTTTTTGGTTCTTTTTTGAGTAATCTGAGAATGTGAGTGCGTTTAACGGTTTTTAAAAAGATAACTTCACCATTCTTCTTTTCGTTGTATTGGTAAAAGTTCATATTCTTGGGTTTCGTAGTAGATGTTCCAACTTTTTAAAAATTCCATCATACGATTTTTGAGGGTGAGGGGAATTAAGACAACTGAGCGGGTGAGGAAAGTTCCTTGTGAGCCTAGAATCATTTTAATGCCACGTTCGAATTGGACTTTTTGTACGAGAGTTAGTTTTTGTAAAGAGTATTTATAGAGTACTTTGGGTTGGAGGTGATATAATTCATGGAGATATTTCTCTTTTTTGATGCTAAAGCCTTCTTTAATGAGTGTAAGCCAGAGAGGAGTGTGAATGGATTCAAAAGTAATAATTTGAATGTCTGTTTCTTTTTTGATAATTTCTTTGATTTTCTTTTTAATGGTAAGTAGATTGGTTGTATCTTTGAGCATGAGAGCAATATCTATATCTTTAGGTGAGCCGCCTTTGACTACCGAGCCAAACAGAATGATGTCTATTAATTGTTCATTGAGTAATTTTTTTAATTCTTTCCGGTAAGGTAGGGGCGGTTTTGATGATTTTTTTGATTCCATGATTCATTTCCTCGCACGTTTCTTTTAATATTGGTTTGTTATAGGCATCGGTGTAATGGCTGAATAGATTATCTATAATCGGATACATTTCGGGAAAATACTGTTCGAGAATACGAAAACGTTCAGTATGGTTTTTGGGAAGCTTGTGGAGTTTCTGATAGATTACAATGTCGCACAGAGCGAATAAAGATTTTGAGAGGAGAATGAGGGTGTTTTTGTAGCGTTGTTTTTCTAATTGTTCCTGTGCGCCAATGTATTCTTCTAAGAATGTTTCTTCGAGTTCTTTCATATCTATTTTAGGAATAGGCTATTCTATATAAATGTTTTTATTTAATTTTTAAGTTTACTATTGGTATTATTGTTAACTGAAAACAGTTTGTTTTTTGTAATATTTTAAGCTTATTTTATTATTATCTGTTAATTAAAAACAACGTGGTGTCATTTCTGTCCGGATTATGCTTTTCAGTTCTGCTGACTTAATAGTTATGTTACCTGATACGAAAAAACAAGCACGGGTTTTATATCCCAAATATAGACATCTCCTCGTATATTTAATCTACTTATCCCTTGATTATCTCTTTGACTCATCTTTTTAAAAATATCAAATGAAATGCTTAGGTCAAGATTTCCACCATATACCACGGTTAGGTTTGATGCGATTACTTTCCAATGTACTTGTTCTTTTTTACACCAAATTGTCAGATGTCTTCGTGAGACATCCTCTCTTAAACCAGAAATTGAATCTCTTCCAATTGTTACAATTTCATCTTCAGCAAGAGATATTTGTTTGGCGATTCTGCCATCAGGATAATATACCACTAAGTTATATCTTCTATCGGTATGTTTTTCATCTACTTGCACTTTACTTGCTATTTTGCGTATTTGTTCAGATAATCCAAATAATTTTTGTATATCACTTAGTATATCAAGCATTCGCGCATGGACGTTTTCTCCCAATTTATCTTTTCGTGCACGTTTCAATGCTCTGAGAACAGGAAGTAATTCGGTTACTTTTAATTGAAAGAGCTGCAGATCTGCAATCATCGTTTCGAGGTTCTTATCTTCTTCATCTAACCATTCTTTTGCACTCTTTTTTTTGAATAATGACATTTTTGTGGGGAGTAATTTATACTTTATAAACTATTCTGTTATATTTATATTATTTTAACACTTACCCAATAGGTGAGTGCGCCTAACACAATGCCTGCACCAATATCAATCCAATCGTGTTTTTGCAGACGGATGCGGGAGTAGCAGACGAGAAGCGCAACTATGGTGAGAATTAATGAGATATATTTATTTTTGAAGAAGAAATGGAGTGTTAGGGCGAGGAGAATAATTCTTGCGGCGTGCCAGCTGGGAAATGAGGAGGCGTCGATACGTTCGATAAAATTAGTGTATTCTTTGGGTTTGGGACGGGGTTTAAAATAGATTATGCGGGAGAGGGTGATGATGATTGCGGTGAAGAGAAATCCGGCTACGAGTTGAATGAATAATGTAGTGTATCCTAGAGAAATCAGAAATGCAAGTATAATGAAAAAGAAGAACGTTCCGCCTAATGCGGTTACATCTTTCCATAAACCTTTTTTGATATCCATATTGATGTCGAATGTTGCCATATTGGTTGAGAAGTAAAACTGGTTTATAAGAATTATGGGAGAATTGTAAAAAATTTTATTATGTAAAACGAATGTATACTAAAATAAAAGTTATCCCCATCCATACTAACAATCCAATACAAAGTGGAACATCTTTGATAATTTTTTCGGGATGGCGAGCAATAATTGAACCACTTTGCAACAAATGATAATAGCGAAAAATGACAAATAGGGCGAAGGGAAGAGTGTAGAGGAGTTGGTTGTAGGGGCTAAGGAAGGAGTATAATGCGTAGGAGGTGATGAGCAGCGAGGTTGATATATTCATCAGCGAGAGAGTTAGGGTTGAGGTATATTCTTTAAGGACGTGGCGGGTGTGATGGGCGTTTTCTTTGAGTAAAAGCAAGTCGCCGTGGCGTTTACCTATTGAGAGGAATAATGAGAGGAAGAAGGGGCATAAAATAAGCCAAGGGGAGATGGTGACAGAGATAGCTATGGCACCGATAATTGCGCGCAGGACAAACAACGTAGAAATGGTTAAGATGTCAGCAAGCATGATTTGTTTTAGGATGGTGCTGTATAAGAGGTTTAAGATGCTGGTAAAGAGGATGAATACCATGGTAATCATGTTTAATTGTAATGCGAGAAGTATACCCATAGTGAGCATTATTAGTGCAATAACAATTGCTTCGGGAATTGTAATTTTTTCTGCGGCGAGCGGACGGTATTTTTTTTCAGGGTGATGGCGGTCTTTTTTTATATCGAGAATGTCGTTGATGATATAGCCAAATGAGGAGATGAAGCAGAGGGTGAAAAAAGCGATAAAGGTTTGGTGCAGATACGTGAGGTTAAATAGATTTGCAGAGAAAAATAAGGCGAGAAATACG
>MFTJ01000047.1:0-23034 GCA_001786805.1 Candidatus Nomurabacteria bacterium RIFCSPHIGHO2_01_FULL_39_10
AGAAGAAGCAAATAATGCCGTTTTTGATAACCAAAAAAAGAATAGAGTATTTCACGCTGATATTTTTGATTTAGATATTCTAAAAACTGACCTTGTTTATATTGATACCCCTTATATCTCAACAAAGGGTGTTGGGGTAAATTATTTTGACTTCTATCATTTTCTCGAAGGAATTGTTTTTTATGATGAATGGTCTAATCTTATTGATAAAACTTCAAAACACAAGAGAATAAAAAATGGGAAAAACGAATGGTGCAATAAGGGGGAAATTCATAACGCATTTGAGAAACTGTTTGCTAAATTTAAAGATTCTATTTTAGTTGTTTCTTATCGAGATGATGGTACACCCACAATTACAGAATTGGTAAAAATGTTAGGCAAGTATAAAAAATCAATTGAGGTAAAAAAGTTAGATTATAAATATGTTTTAAGTAATGGAAATTCGAAGGAAGTGTTGATTACAGCAAAATAAAGAGGATACATTTGTTTTATTGATTTTTCTGCTACTATATTCCCATGTCAAAACTTGAATACAGCGAAATTCGCGAGAAGAAAATAATCATTTACGACGGCGAGCCGTGCGAAGTGATTGAGTCTCATGTCGCCAGAACTCAGCAAAGAAAACCGCAAAATCAGGTGAAATTGAAGACTTTGATTTCAGGCAAGACTATCAACGCCACTTTTCATGTTTCCGAATCAGCCGATGAAGCGGACATTAATAAAAAAGATGTTACTTTTCTGTATGCCAATAGGGGTGAGTATTGGTTCTGCGACCCAAGTGAAAAGAGTAATAGATTCAAACTGGATATCGCGCTCATAGGCGATGCTTCAAAATTTCTGAAACAAAATAGCAATGTCACAGCCTTGGTCTGGACCAATGACGAAGACGAAGAAAAAATAATCAAAGTTACCCTGCCGATTAAAATGAATTTCAAAGTAAAAGAGGCTCCCCCAGCTGTTCGCGGAGATACTTCCAAAAGCGGAATGAAAATAATCACTCTTGAAAACGGCGCGACCTTGAATGCTCCGATGTTTATCGCCGAAGGAGATACAGTCAGCATCAACACAGAAACTGGAGAATACGCGGAGCGAGTTTAGGGTTTGATTCCTTTCCCCCTTAACAAGGGGGAAAATGAAAGGGGGTTCTTAATTCAAGAACCTCACCCCGACCCTCTCCTTGTTAAGAAGAGGGGGGAATACTTTTTTTATTTAACCACAAAAGGAAGAAGTCCTATAAATCGCGCGTGCTTGATGGCATTTGCTAGCGCGCGCTGATTTTTGGCGGTTACGCCTGTGCGCTTATGGCTCATGATTTTGCCGTTTGGATTCAAAAACTTCTTCAGAATTTCAATATCCTTGTAATCTATAAACTTTATATTATTGGCTGAAAAGTAATCTTGTTTCATGTTGTTGGGCTGCTAAAATGGAATATCCTCGGGATTAATATCTTCTTCGGGGTATTCTATACTGTCAACTTCTCCTGTGTTTGACGCTACTTTGGCAGACGGAGCATTTGAAGTTCCTGCGCTTGCTCCCCCGCTCTTTTGTCCAAACTGCACTCTGTCCGCGATAATTTCTGTTCTGTATTTTTTCTCTCCGGTTGTTTTGTCGTCCCAGCTGCGCGTCTCTATCCGACCCTCTATCATCACTTGTTGGCCTTTTTTTAAATATTGCGCCGAAGTTTCCGCTTGTCTGCCCCAAACTACAACGTTGTGAAATGTGACCGATTCTTGTTTGGCTCCGCTCTTGTCTTTCCAAACTCGATTCGTTGCCACTCCAAATTTGCAAACTTTTTGACCGGAAGGAATGGTGGCGAGTTCCGGGTCTCGAGTTAAGTTGCCTACAATTATTGCTTTATTTAAATACATCCCGTACGAAATAGGACGCGTACGCTTACGCTTGTTCGTCCTTTGTGTTATTAATAATCAGTGTCATGTAAATCATAATTTTTTTATCTTATGCGTCCGCGATTTCGTACGGGATACATTTTCTAAACTGCAACCAATGCGTCTATTTCCTTGTCTATTTCTTCTTTATTTATAGGAACGGCAGTTTCATTTTCCGCGCTTTTCTTCATGATAGGCCTCTTGTATGTCTCTCCGCGCGCAAATCTTTTTGCCGCGATGGTATTTTCTTTGACTGTTTTTAGAAGCAAAAATCGGATAATTTTAGGATCCAAGTCAAGGCTCTTTTTTAGCTCCAAAACTTTGGCTGGACTCATCGTAAATTTAATCCAGCCAAAATATGCCGTGGTAAATTTACTGCGTACATTTGATGTTACTTTTGATATAGAATAAGCCAGATTGATCATTTTTGGCATTTCATCTGAAATAACCTCGCCGCCAAAAGAAGAGACGAGTTCTTTTAGATTGCCATAATTAATCGGCGCATCATCCTGCGCGATAGTGGGAACCAAAAGATAGCCAAATTCATAAACCTTGGAATTTGCTTCCGTTTCTTCTTTTGCTTCAATATTATCCTTATTCTCTGCGTCTGACATGTAGATTCCATATTAGCAAAAACAGCCTAAAAAGTAAATACTCGCTTGGCATTTGACATTATAGCTAGAGCCACTTCATTTTCAGTTAGATTTTTTATTTCAGCAATTTTTTTTACAACTTCACGCACATAAGAAGGCTCATTGCGCTTCCCGCGGTATGGAACGGGAGACACATAAGGAGAATCCGTCTCAGACATAATCATATCAAGCGGAGTATTTTTTATAATTTCATCATAATCATGGGTAAATGTGATGACTCCGGTAAAAGAAAGAGTAAAGCCAAAATCAACAAAACTTTTCGCTTCTTCTAGCGTTCCGGCAAAAAAATGCACATCGCCTCTTGCCCAGCCCATACGGGCGGGGTGAACTTTCAAACACTTTTTTAAAATCTCCAAACTATCTTTGTAGGCGTTTTTTGTTTTATATTCAGGATTGTTGCGAATGTGAAGCATCAGCGGTTTATTAAATTCATTTGCCAATTCTATTTGACTTATAAAATCTTTTTTCTGTTTCGCTACTGATTCAGGCGTACATCTGTAATAATCCAGTCCGCACTCCCCTATCCCGACTATTTTTTTATTTGCTTTTTTATTTTTTAAAAGTTCTCTGTAAATTTCTTTATCAAAAAATTCTCCGCGTGAAGTGAATTCCTTCCCGCCTTCGCCTAACTCCTTCTCATCATGATAAGAAGCGCCGGTGTGTATCGGATGGAGTCCGATAATCGCGTACACGCCCTCCTCGTATTGATTGGCGATTTCTACCGCCTTTTTGGAAGTATCCGCCTGTGTGCCAACATTTATTACCCAAGTATCATTATCCAAAGCACGGCGAATAACCTCGTCTCGATCTGTATCAAAAGCTTTGAAATTCACATGAGCGTGTATGTCTATGTATTTGGGGGTCATAATATATTGATATTAACATTTTTTTTCTTGAGTTTCTAACAATCTTACGATGTTGAACATATGTAAAAGATAGTAAGAAAAATAGAAAACTTCCCTATTTCATAAAATTTGTATCGGTGTTCCAACTTCAGGATAACCCAATTTCTCACTAGCTGATTGACCCTGCACAACAATCTCCAAAAATCTGGAATTACCGAAACCAGAACTTCCCACAATAACAGCCAGTTCGCCATTGGGTACGTCTTTGAGTCTAGGATAAAATTTTATTTCCGTAAGTAAAACATCCCCGACTTTGAATTTTTTAAAAAACGTACCAGTTGTGTACTGCTCTTTATAAATTATTGTTGTTTTAATGTTCCCAAAAACATCCGTGAACCCCACCATTTCATTTATACAATTTTTTACTGTGGTAATAGTGTACGGAAACTCTTTTCCCTTAACCCGCATAGCCACCAATCGTGGCAAGAAATCGAAAGACCTGAACTGAGATTTAATAATTTTAGTCTGCGTCTCAAGAGAAAGTCCCATTTGCGTCACAACTTCAGGAATATTATATAATTTTACACGCAATTTATAGCCCAAAATATCTTGAATTAAACTCAACACATGACCATCAATTGTGCTAAAAATCATTGCGTGACCTATTTTTGTTTCACAAAATGGTGTTCCGTTGGACCAACATTTAGCAACCCCATGTCGAGGCGCTACATTTATGATTTTTATTCCCTTCCGTCCCTCCAGAGCATCAAGCATATCTACCAAACAGAAAGCAGCCTCTATGTCATCCTTAACTCCCACAAAACTAATTTTACTAAGTGGAAGTAATGATGCAAGACGAGTTACTATACGCCCTTCCGCATTGCTGTCACGGCAATCGTTAATGATAGTAATAGGAATGTGGCGATTAAATAGAAACCATTTTATCCATCGGATTGGCAGAGAGTATTTTTTACCCCAAATGTTATTTAACATATTTTTTCATACCATTTTAAACTTTTTTTATAATTAAAATTAAATTCATGGGAGTATTCATTGTTGCATATTCGGCAATCTTCGACCCCTGCCGAACATTTATTTATTATTTCTTCCCCAAAATCCATATATTCCTCTGGAATTATCCAAGAACCCCCTACAATAAATAATTTATCAAAAAATATAAACGAAACAACGGCTAGAATTATCCCTATGCGACCCCATATTAATCCTGAAATTAATGGATACATAACCACAAAAACTACCTCTTCCTTATTTATACTAAAAAAGAATTCCTTAAATGTAGTTCCCCCCGTTATGTATTCAAAGAAACCTTCTTTATAACTGCATATCTTGCAATTTTCCCATTCTTCGGGGCATTTGATTATGCAATCAATTCTGGTTTTTAATTTTAATTTATCCATATTGTTTTTTTCTATAACAAGACGAGCCCTCCATTACTGGAGGGCTCGTGTGGAAACCTATCGAATACTCATACCAAATACGCCAGTAAATGCTAAGTATCGAAAGGTTTCCGCAGAAACCATCCAATTTGGCGTAATTTGCTAGTTGTCTATTAAAAAGAACAAAAAACAGCCCATTCGGGGCTGTTTTTTGTGTTTCATTTTGAAATTTAGATTTAGATTTATTTCATGCAACGCAATAAGCAGCCCCGAACTATTGGGTTTTTCATCATCATTGCCATCATATTTTGCGCCTGATGTTGCATAACTTCTATATTACTCTCTTACATAAAAAAGTCAACGAATTTCGCCCCTCTCCAGTAATCTGGAGAGGGGTTGGGGTGAGGTTCTTATTCTTTGCGTAAAAACAAAGGCTTCTCCGGCATTTTGTTTTGTAGAATACATTCTTTAATTTTTAATGCTGTTTCCGGCAGAATAGGTTCTAACATTTTAGAGATTAAATATAAATCACCAACTAGAATTTTAATAATTTTTTCTCCATTTTCTTTTTTTTCTTTTATTACTTTGAACGGCTGAGATCCTTGAATATATGCATCTGTGTTTGCAATTTTATTCCAAATAACATCACATGCTTTGGTAAAATTAAACAATAAAATATACGCTTCGTAATCTTTCCTATTACCATATTCATTCCATAAATTATCTAGAAACTTTTTATCAAGTTTCTGAATATATGTCTCCGCCATCTTCATAATTCTACTCACCAAATTCCCCAACCCATTCGCCAAATTCGCATTGTAAGCATCCTTAAATCTCTCCATGGTAAACGGACTGTCTTCAAAACTGGAAATCTCGCGCAGGAGAAAATATCGCAAGGCATCGGTGCCGTACTCTTTCACAATATCGTTCGGATTTATCACGTTTCCGATAGATTTGGACATTTTTATTCCCCCTTCGCCAGTAATGAATCCGTGATAAACAACCGTATCGGTAGTTGGCAAGCCCGCGGACATTAGCATCCCCTGCCACATGACAGATTGGAATTTCACCATGTCTTTGCCGGCAGTTTGAATGTGTTCACCATTTACCCAGAATTTCTGGAACTTGCTTTCCTCCCCTCCAACTTTCACCTCACCCCGACCCTCTCCTTGCAAAGGAGAGGGGGGAGTCCCATGCCACCCCAAAGTAGAAATATAATTGATAAATGCGTCAAACCAGACATACATCACTTGAGTATCGTCTCCGGGAATAGACACACCCCAAGAAAATCTTTCTTTGCTTCGCGATACTGAAAAATCTTCCATTCCATTTTCTACAAAATCAATAGCTTCTTTCCTTCTCCACTCCGGAATAATCGCTTTTTCATTTGAAAGATAATCAAGCAGTTCTTTTCTGTATTTTGTCAGTTTAAAAAAAAAATTTTCTTCTTCCACCACTTCCGGAGTCTTAGTAGGATGAATCGGGCAAAGACCATCAACAATATCTTTCTCCGTCAGAAACTTTTCACAGCCCACACAGTAAAGTCCCTTATATTTTTTCTTATAAATATCCCCCTTCGCATCGCAAAGACGCCAGAATTCCTGCGCGGCTAAAATATGCCCTACGCTTGTGGTTCTAATGAAATTATCATTAGAGATATTCAATATAGTTTTTAAGTCCAAAAATTTCTGCGCGTATTGGTCCACATAATCCTGCGCGTTTTTGCCTTCTTTAACGCTCGCTTCCCAAATTTTCTGGCCGTGCTCATCCGTGCCGGTGCTAAAAAACACTTCTTTCCCGAGGATACGCTCCCAGCGCGCAATCGCATCAGACTGAACCAATTCCAAAGCAAAACCAATATGGGGATCGGCATTCACATAGGGAATAGTGGTCGTAATGTAAAAAGATTTTTTTTCTTTATTCATCGTTCTTTAATTAGTTATTCAACTTTTATTTATTTTGAGTTCGAGCTAAAGTTTTATTCTTTTCAATATCGCTCAAAAATTCCATGACAATGACGGCCAACGGAATAGCGAGAATCGCTCCCCAAACTCCTCCCAGCTCAAAGCCGATTAACACAGAAAGTATTATAACAATCGGAGAGAGACCTACTATGCTTTTTATCAGAAGAGGAGCAAAGAGAAAAACTTCAAATTGATGAATTATGAGATAAGCCCCGGCCACCATCAGCGAGTCAGATATTCCTCCGGAAAGATAGGAAACAGAAACTGCGGGAACAAGAGCGATCAAAGTGCCATAAGGAATAAGCCCCATTATTCCGGCAACAATAGCAAAAAGGAGCGCGTATTGAATGCCTATCAGAGAAAGCACAAGATAGACCAAGACAGCGTCAATTAGCCCTAAAACAAGCTGACCTTTTATCCAGAGAGCTATTTTCCGGCTAGAACGCTCCCATAAATTTACTACATAGTCTTCGTACTGAATAGGTAAAATAACACGTAAAAAATTTTCTATCCCTTTTTCTTGAGCCGAAAGATAAAAAGAAATAATTATAATCAAGAGTACATTGAACATGCTCCCGAAGGCGATTGAAAGGGTCTGAAAGAACCCGCCGGAAAGATTGAGAATAAAAGCCTTGGATACGGACAAGAGCGTGGGAATTGAGAAATTGCCCGAAAGAGCGCTTACAACGTCTTTTGCTCCGGAAAACGCTTCATTCTGAAAATAATTAAAGAAAGAAATATTTGGAATATAATCTGAGATGAATGAGGAAAAATTGTAAATCTCAGTTACTAAAAGCGGAGCAAAGAGATAAAACAGTCCGGACATAGCGAGAATTGATGTTATATATATAATCACAACACCAAAAACCCTGTTGATTCGGATTTTTCTAAAATGGGGAACGGCTGATTCCATAAAAGAAGCAATCACGATTGAAGATATTACTACCAAAACCAAGTCCCGTAAAAACCATAACAAAAAAACGGAAAGGACGACAAGAACCACCCGAATCATCGTGCCGACGGTTATGGAAATAGAAGTATTATTGTTGCTTTCAAGCATAGAAATATAATAGCACAAAACCCCCTGATTCAAAATTTAAGGGTCTTCAGAAATTGCGCTTCATCCTTAAACGGTCCTATGAGCGCCAAATTAAGTTTATTGTTTTTAAAAATCTCTTTAGCTAAATTTTGGATTTGGTTGGCTGTAACCTTGCAGATTTCTTTGGCTTTTTCTTCGGCTTCGAGAATTTTGCGCTTTAAAAGTTCCTGCCCGCCATGGAAGTTGGCGATATCATCGCTCGACTCCAGAGAGAGTTTCATGTTGCCTATCAGGCACTCTTTTACTTTGTTCAGTTCTTCTTCTCCCACTAATTCAATTTTTAATTTTCTGCACTCGGACAGAACCGCCTCAATCACTTCATCAATTCTTTTATTATCCACTCCGGCGGAAATTTGGAAAAACCCGTGGTCGGTATAAGAATCGTTGAAAGCGCGGACATAATAGCCGACACCCATCTCTTCGCGAAGCTTCACGAAAAGCCGGGAGCTCATTCCCCCGCCAAGTACTCCGCCAAGCACGGAAAGAATCGTATTTTTTTTATTAAATAAACCATAGGTGCGTACCCCTAAAACAAAATGTGTTTGGTCTGTTTTTTTAAAATTTACCAATACTCCCGGTTTGGTTTGTCTTTCTATAACTTTTAGCTTATTTCCCTTTTCTCCGCGTCTGACTTTTGTAAAAATTTTATTAACTTCTTTTAAAACCTGCTCCTCTGTCACCGCTCCGGCCACCACCAGCACGGTGGCCTCCGGCAAATAATGTTTCTTGTGATATTGAACAAAATCGTCCCGTTTCATATCCAAAATGTTCGCCTTAGTTCCTGCGATATTCCACCCCGCCGGAGTGTCTCCAAAAAGCAATTTCATCATCAAATCCTGCACATGCTTATGAGGCATATCTTCGTACATATTTATTTCTTCTATGATTACGCCCTTTTCCTTCTGCATTTCCGGCTCGGGAAAAGTGGAATTCAGATAAATGTCGGACACAATATCAAAAATCTGCCGAAAATGCCGAGCATCGGACTTGGCGTAATATCCTGTATATTCCTGCGCGGTAAAAGCGTTGTACTGACTGCCGAGGCTATCGAGCTCTTTGGAAATATCCACAGCTTTGGGCCGCTTGGTCGTACCCTTAAAGCACATATGCTCCAAAAAGTGTGAAATGCCGTTATTTTTTTTATTTTCATATTTGGACCCTGCTTCCACCAGACAAAGCACCGTGACCGTCGGGTTATCTTTCATTGGAATCGTAATGACCCGCAATCCATTATGTAAAACTTTTTTTGAGAATTTCATGAATCTATAGAATTTTTTCTTTTATATATTTTCCCAAGTCCGCCACTTTTATCCTTTCCTGTTCGCCCGTATCACGGTCGCGGACTGTGACAGCATTATCCGTGAGTGTATCAAAATCAACCACCACACAAAAAGGCGTGCCGATTTCGTCTTGCCGGCGATAGCGCTTGCCGATGTTGCCGTTGTCGTCCCATGCAACGCGCCCGAATTCTGCTTTGAGCGGAGCGTAAACTTTTGTATTGGCGTATTCCACAAGCTCCGGTTTGTTTTTTAAAAGTGGCGAAACGGCGCAAATAACCGGCGCGATGCTGGGCTTGAATTTTAAAAACGGGCGCGTCTCACCATCTTTTTTATCCTCAGCGTATACAGAAAGAATGAGCGCCAGCACCGCGCGGTCAACACCAAAAGTCGGCTCGACAACATGCGGAACTATTTTTGTACTTTTTCCTTTGCCCGCCATAGCTTCAGCGTCGGCGGGTTCGTCAATGTAATCAAGCTTGTGATTCTTTAAATCAAAATCCGTTCTATAGGCAAGACCAAAAAGCTCTTTTTTGCCGAAAGGATAATCAAACTCAAAATCAACCGTCCGGCTGGAATAATGCGCCCTGTCCTCTTTCGGCACCTCTAGTTCATGAACTTTGCTCATATCCAAACCTATCTCTTCCATCCAGTCCATCATTTCTCCTTTCCAATATTCAAAATATTTTTCCCAATCTTCACTTCTGATAAAATATTCGATTTCCATTTGCTCAAATTCTCTCTGGCGAAAAAGAAAGTCACGGGGTGTAATCTCGTTTCTGAATGCTTTACCGATCTGCGCCATACCAAAAGGCAATTTCGGATGAAAAGCGTCTACTGTATTTTTAAAATTCACAAACATTCCCTGCGCCGTTTCCGGACGCAGATATGATGTCGCGCTTGAATTATCGGACGCGCCTACTTTTGTTTGAAACATCATATTAAACTGCCTGACTTCCCCTAGCTTCCCTCCGCATTCAGAACACTTTTTCTTATCTTCAATTTGATCAGCGCGAAATTTTTCTTTGCATTTTTCGCACTCTATCATTGGGTCGGCAAAACCTTTCACATGTCCGGACGCCTGCCAAACTTCCTGCCTCATAAGTATCGCCGCATCGACGCCATACATATCTTTTCTCCCGTCAACAAATTTTTTCCACCAAGCTTTTTTGATGTTATTTTTTAAAGCGAGACCATAATGCCCCCAGTCAAAAGTCCCGCCCAGTCCCCCGTATATTTCCGAACCTTGAAAAACAAACCCCCGTCTTTTACAGAGCGAGATTATTTTTTCCATAACACTATTTTCTCTTGCATTTTCTTTTGTGTCTTTTGTCATTTTATTTTCTTATTTTTTTTGCTTTACGGACTTTATAACTACTCCGTAACCGTGCCTGAACTAGGAGGAGAAAGGGGGTCGTTGTCTAGCGAAGTGCGAAGCGATGTTTTGCTTGCTCTAACATCCACATTAGCAAAATCATCGTGCCCAGTCAAAACGCTGTCGTTTATAATCACAGGCGTAGTACTCAGTTGAGAAAGCGAAGGAGTAAACCCGACTTGAAAGGAAACGCTTCTATCTGCCGCAATAATGCCGACGCCCTTCCCTATTCTGCCTATATTCCAAACTATTTCTTTTTTTGAAGGATTATAAGTCAGATCTTCAGCTGAAGGAGATATCGGACCGACAAAACGAATCCAAGGCGGCAAAGAAGAACGCGCAATTGCCTTTGAAATATTGTTGGACGTATTGGAAAGAGACCAAACCACAGTATAAGTTGTTTCTTGTTCAACCTTAGGAGGCACAGGACCCTTGTTTTTAAAAGTTCCGGAATAGTAGAGCGCTTTGGCTGTAAACCCCACATCAGAAATAATACGCACTACTCCGGAGTCAGAATTGCTTAAATTAGTAGTTGCGTAGCCTGCTACTGACTGCTTGCCTGAAATAGAAATGTCTATTTTGATTGAAGGGTCAGAAAGTATCCCATCGGCAGCGGAAAATAAAGAAAGCGGAGAAACGGAAAAATTTACAGATCCAGAATCGCCCGGATTCACTTCGGAAAATTCATTCATGTAATTTTTGTCCCAAGTTATCGTATCAATAGATGAATTATAAAAACCTCGTTGAGCATTTATTGTTTTACGATTGACTGCATTTCCGGAAATTTTAGCCTGAATAACTAAATCATTTACCCTTGTGTCCAAATTATTTTTCCATCGTATTTCGCCCTGTACTGGAGTCTTTGCATTTGTAGAATATTCTCTTTGATATATTCCGTTGACTGCCAGCCTTGCTTCAATAAAAGGTTTTTTAATTGTAAGAGTATGCGAAAGAGAATTAAAAACCACATCAATTAACGACTTATCCGCGCTAGATTGCGATCCGCTCGATATATGAAAAGTTTTTTCTTCTCCGTCAATGACATCAAGCATTTTGCCGGTTATTGAAATATTACGTTCCACGCCGGGAGCCAAATCTCCCAAATTCCAGATATTATTGCCAAGTGTTGGAGCCGGAATAGACGAAATAAACTGAAATCCGACCGGATAATCAAGCTTGAGAAGTATTTTTGAAGCCGATTTAATGGAGTTTAAGGTTTCTTTTATCTTGAGAGTTATATCCTGATTTTGACTTATCTCAAGAGGAGCATCAACAGAAAGGTTTAATGGTGTAGAACTTATGGTAATATCATAAGACTTTCTTTTCACAAAAATGGAATTAGTTCCTTCTACACGATACTCCAAACGAATATCTAAAGCGCGCGCAGTCCCCTGCTCTCCGAAAAGAACCAATTTTAGATTTTCATTGCGCACCGCTCCGGCGGGAATGATGCCCAAAGACTGGCGAAAACTTTCAGTAGGAATCTCTGAATTAATTTCTTCTACTCTTCCGCTCTTTGGATATTCTAAAACAAGGTCCACTAAATCAAGCGAAGAACTGTTTCTGTTTGTGATGCCGACGACAAGTGAAAGCTCTTCTCCACCGGCAGTAAAATTGTTTCCAAGTATTGAAATATCAATGTTGTCGTTGGAAACAGTATTGCCTCCGGCAAAAAAAACATAAGAAGCATAACCAAGAGTCAAAATAAAAAAAACCAATGATAAAATAAAGAAATTTTTAAATATGGGAGTTTTCATAAAAAATCTATCTTTCAAAAGAGCGGAGTCAGCCTCTGTTTTTTTGCCGGAATCCCATGAATCTGGTATATCCTTTCTGTTAAAATGTGTAAAGCTGTCGCGGTGTTCTATCTTGGTTTGATAATTTTTACTAAAAAGCCTGCCCTTGAGTTCTTCTATTCTGTTTAATTTATTTTCGTCATTTGGCATCTTGTAATTGTACCACTCCAAACGAAATTTAGAAAATTTCTTACAGAACAAACATTTTAGAGATGCGTCTCTTTGAGCGCCTTATTTATCTGCCGCAACATCATTGTCCTGGATTTTGAAGCTTCAAACACAATATTTTCCTCAAACGGAGATTTAATCAAATTCTGCAATATCTCATTTTCCCCGATATATCCCAGATTATTCAATATGCGCAAAACAATAATTGCTTCAATGTTGCGCAAATTTTCTTTTGTATTAGTTTTTTCTAAAATAGACAAACCATCCAGTAAATCAGTAAACAAAGCTTCGTTCGGCTCAACACCCGCAAGTAGACGTTTTAATAAGAGCGCAATGTTCGAGAAAACTCTAAAAGTTTCCGGTGTTTTAGTGATTTGTTCCAACATATTTGTTTTCGACGCATTCGTAACCCGAAAAATGTTCTTGCCAGCCACCAGGTCAATTTTCAGATAGGCGAAATCCTGCAAAACAAACCGCAGCTTGGAAGACATTTTGCGTACCCCCTGCGCGGTCGCGTAAATCATTCCCAAGTCGCGGGTGAATATGGAAAAAAGTTTGCCTGCTTCCCCCCGATTAGAACTGCTCAATATTATTCCTTCGGTGTGATAGATGTGGTGCATAAAATTATAATGAGTGTCCTATCGGGTTTGGAATTGCCTTCGTTAAGTTTTTTATGTCATCACTATCAGTTAGAAAAATGCCAAGTTTATCTTTGAGAATGTAAAGGGTCACATGAGTAGGCGGATATTCTATTTTTAATCCGTATTTTTTATCTACTAGCTGAAAAAATTCATAGAGATTAGATACCTGACACATAACGACAATTGTTTTCAGATCATTTTCTTCGACAAATTTAAAATCTGGAGAATAATTTAAAAGATTTATGTCGTTGGCCTGTATAAAATCACAAAAATCTTTTATTATTGAATCTTTAAACTCAGAATCTGAAATCCCGTATTTTTTAATAATTTCATTAATACATACCAAGCTCACATGAAAGGAAGACTTTAGAAACATTCTGTTGCCAAAAATTTTTATTTCACTAGGTAAATTCGCTAATAAAACTGGTAATCCAATAGTGTTGGTTTTTGAAATTGTATATTTTTTCCCACAGATAAAATCCCTGTCCATCTATTCATTTTATCACAAAATTTATACAATAAAAAACTGATTTTTAATCATAAATTTCATGTTAACATAATAGTAACGACCGTTGTTATTATACTAATTATCAATAAAAATACCTAAAAAGCTAAAGATTAAAGGACTTTTCTAGTAAATCTCTATTCGTAATGTCGCAAGCTAGGATAAAATGAACATACTTACCTATCCCCCAATAATTGGCTATAAAATCAATTTCTTTTTGGCATGGATATGGATATACCCATACGCTGTCATTGAATCTGACACAACCAAGTTCTTTCATTTTCTCACGCAACGAATCCCGAGCGGCTCTTTTCTTCTCAGGAATATCAAAAACGATTACTCGGAAATTTCTATCCCATATTCTTGGTTCTTTAATCTTCAACTCCTCATAATTGAATCGTAAAAATATTTCTCTGCCATTTTCCGTGAGGAAAATTTTATGATAGTCGCCATCTTCTTTAATTTCAATTAATTTTTGTTTTCTTAGTTTTATAAAATAAGAGGAAACATTCTTGGGTTTTTTGTTTAAACCGAAAATTTCTTTTACTAGTAATTTTGTAATCCCATAGCTTGTTCTGCGATTTGATAGAGCAACTGTTATGCCTACTCCGAAACCCAAAGCACGAATTATTTTCCCGCTATTTGATTCTTTATCAATAATTCTCATTTTTCCATGATAACATAATGGCAACGGCCGTGTCTATTGTATTATTATCTAATATACTATTATTTTACAACAAAATTCCTGAGTTCTGAAATTATAGGTTCGGCAGTTGCGTCATTTATATCTTCCGGTTTTATTTTACACTTCGCAAAAATTTGTTTTTCTATTTCTTTTAAAGCATTTTCAAAAGCATAGCGCTCTGGAGTATTTTCTTTGTGGTGTGTATAACGCTTTCGTAAATCTGCAAAACGCCCCTCTAGACTCACAATCCCAAAAGGACTCACGCGATCATCGCAATATTGGACAATCTTTTTACCAAAATCATTTTGCAAAACATTTTTTGGCGCACCCAGAAAACTAACCGCATTTATTAATTCTACAACTTGATCACTCACTCCAATTTCCTGCGCAATTTTACGATGAATCGCATCTTCCTTGTCGCCGTATTTTTTTATGTACTCTTGTTTGACATTCTGCCAATAAGGAATATCTTCTGGTTTCATCATCGCAAAAGAAGCATCCCATCTAAATTTCACAATATTCCCCATGTCGTGCAACAAGCACGCAGTTATTATCTCCTCTTTCGGAAGAGGCTCGTCAAAATTGTCGCAAATCATAGTGGCAACAGCCGCCACCCGCAGCATATGCTCCTGCAAGTTCAGCATTATTTTGTAAATTTTATATATCGTTGCAATTGAAAGCGCCATTTTGTCGCCAGGCGCGAGATTTAATTCTTTTCTTTTCTCCTGAATGGAACGCATAAATTCCCGATAGTTCCCTTCGGCTTTAAGCTCGGGAGTAATGTTTGTATCAAGTTTTATCTCATACTCTATATCATCATTGTATTTAATTTCTTTAACATTCACCTCATCTTTCATGATATTGAAATAGCTATTGTCAGGGAAAGTTAATATATAATTGTGTTCCAGTTTGGAAAGTGGTTGACGAATTGGAATTTTTGCTTTTTGCCTCGCTTGAAGAGCTTTTGAGGCAACATCTCTCACCATTTCCATGTGACCCAAAACATCTTCGTCAATTTCTCCTGCAGATGGCCACTCGGTTAAATGCACGCTCTCTGCATCTTCGTTATTCTTCAATTTCAGCCAAATATCTTCCGCCGTAAAAGGCGCAAATGGTGCAATAATTTTCGCAATAGTTTTCAAAACAAAATATAAAGTCTGCTTAGCTTCTTTGTCTCCGTTTTTTATTCTTTCCCGCGATCGGCGCAAATACCATACAGAAAGATCCTCCACAAAATTCTCAATCGGGCGAGAGGCTTCGTTCATATCATACGCTTCCATCCCTTTGATAACTTCGCTCACAAATTGATTCAGTCTGGCAAAAATCCATTGGTCTAGAATGTTAGCAGGCTTTAGGCTATAGGCTATAGGCTCTAGAGACACATCTCTATATAATTCATAAAAGGAAACTACATTGCCGAGCCGTCCGATTATTTTGCTCCCAATTTCCTGCACCGATTTTTCGGAAAAATTCGCATCTTCCCCTTTCATCAGCGGACTGGTCATCAGATAAATACGCAAGGCGTCCACCCCGTATTTGTCTATGAATATCCAAGGGTCGGGATAATTCTTTTTGGATTTTGATATTTTCTGCCCGTCGGGGGCTAGGAGCGTTCCGGTAGTCACGACATTTTCAAACGGCGCGTGATTAAAAAGAATCGTCGAGACGACATGACTGTAATAAAACCAAGTTCTCGTCTGTGCGATATATTCCGCCACAAAACCGGCTGGAAAATTATTCTTCTTCCATTTTGGATTCTCAAAAGGAAAATGATCCTGAGCAAAAGGCATCGAGCCGGATTCCAGCCAAGAGTCCAAAACTTCCGGCACTCTTATCATCTCGGATTTACATTTGCAAACAAGTTTTATGTTGTCTATATAAGGTCGGTGCAAATCCAATTCATAGTTTTTGTTGTGCGGAAGCGGAGCAAAGGCAAGTTCCTCCACTTCTCCGGTGTGAAGCATCTGCTGTTCCGTAAAATCCGCATAGGATAATCCGGCGGCTATTTCTTTTAAGATCCAGATTGGATTGCCATGCGAGATGATGACAATATTTTTGTTCTGAAATTTATTTTCCGCATCATAAATAAAATTGCCGACTCGTTCTGCAACCAAACGATGCTCTTTTTCGTTGTATTCATGCAGTCTTTCTTCAATCACCATCTGTTTTTCGTCCAAACCAAGCTCCAATCTTAAAACTTCGGCGGTCTCCCGGGTGCGCAAAAATGGCGATGTAAAAATGAGGTCAATTTTTTTATTTTTCAATTTTTTAGCGGCGGTAATTGATTCTTTTTTCCCTTTGTCCGTCAAGTGATTGTTTGGGTCGCCTTTGGGGTCATCCAAATGCATTGCGTTATCCATAGCTTCCCCGTGCCGCATCACGAAATACCTGTTGCTGGACTTTTTTGTTTTTTCTTTCAGCTCGGCAAGTGAACTGATAAAAACTTTTTCCGCGCATTTTTGGCACTTCCACACAGGCAGGGGCGAAGCCCAGTAGCGGTTTCTGGAGATATTCCAGTCCGGCGCGTTCTCCACTATATTTTTAAACCTCCCCTCTTTTAGATGCGCTGGCACCCAGTTCATAGCTTCCGCTTTTTTGATTATCTGTTTTTTAACTTTTTGGATATTTATAAACCAAGAAGGCAGAGCGTAAAAAATAATCGGCGTGTCACAGCGCATGCAGTGCGGATACGAGTGAATTATTTTTTCTTTATCAAAATAAGCTCTAGTTTTTTGCAAATATTTAATCACTTCAATATCGCTACGCAAATGCGCATCTTTGTCTTCGACTGTATCTTTTGGTTTTACTTTCAATCCCGCAAAATCCGTAACTTCAGACTTAAATCTGCCTGTTTCGTCCACATGAATAATCCAAGGAATACTGTGTTGCTTCGCCAAATTCATATCGTCCTCACCAAAAGCCGGCGCTTCATGAGCAATGCCCGTGCCTTTTTCTGTCGTCACAAAATCCGCATGCCAGACTTTCCAGATATTTTCTTTATTCGGCATTTCGACATTTTGATAATATGGAAAAACCGGTTTATATTTTTTGCCTACCAAATCTTTACTTTTCACTTCTCCCAACACAGCATACTCCTTGCCCTGTAACACATTCTGTAATGTTTCTTTCGCTAAGACTAAAACATCATTCTTAACTTTTACCTTTACATAATCAATATTTTTATTCACCGCAATAGCAGTATTTCCGGGCAGAGTCCAAGGCGTAGTAGTCCAAGCCAAGAGATATGTCCCCGGTTCACTTTCTAATTCAAACTTCACATAAATAGAAATATCAGCGATATCTTTATAGCTGTTATCCATCGCTATTTCCGAATTCGCAATCGGCGTCTCGCATCGCGCGCAATACGCCAGCACTCGCACTCCTTCATATACAAGACCTTTTTTATTCAACTCGCCAAACGCCCACCAAACGGATTCAATAAACGAATTGTCCATCGTCTTGTACCCGCCCTTGAAGTCCACCCATCGCCCGATACGTTCCACGCTCTTCTCCCAATCTTTGTCGTACTGCAAAACAAGACTCCGAGCATATTCCACAAATTTATCTATGCCGAGTTTTTCTATTTCCTTGTGTCCGGCGATGTTCAGTTCTTTTTCCACGATATTTTCAATCGGCAGTCCATGGCAATCCCAGCCCCATTTTCTAGGCACATGATATCCGCGCATAGTCTGATAGCGTCCCACCACATCTTTGGCGGTACTGCCCAAAATATGCCCGTAATGCATCAGCCCCGTGGCAAAAGGCGGACCGTCGTAAAAAACATAATTCCGCTTAAGTTTTCCATTGGGCGTTTTTTTACTTAAAGACTTTTCAAAAATTTTATTCTCGCGCCAAAATTCCAAAACCGCTTCTTCGCGCTTTGCCGCGTCACTCTTTAAATTTTCTTTTTCGTCTTTCATAAATTTATCAAATAAAAAACCCGTCCCTGTACAACAATTCAAAATTGCTATACAAGGACGAGTTTCTCACCCGTGGTACCACCTTTGTTGCTTCTCATTTAATGGGTTCTAAGACTAGCAAGAACGGTTCTAGCTAGTGTTCTTCCCAAAGCTTGCCCCGATTTTATATCGAGGCGAAAGGGTGATTTCCCCTTCAACGCTTGTGTATAGAGTATAACACAGGATATGTTAAAAATAAAAAAAATGCGCCAAGCCTGTTACCTGTTGTGGGTGTAGACTGGCGCACTTGCCCTCCCATTGGGGGAGGGCGGATCCCGCTCAAGTGGTAATTTTCGGGGGTGGGGATTTAGTAAGACTTTTAACCCCACGCGCAGATTTCCCGAAAAATCCATTTGAGCGATTTGGCAATCATACTACGAAGTCCTTAATCTGTCAATGCTGTGTACAGTTACCCATATGAGGTGACTGTACAGTTACCCATATGAGGTGACACTTTAGAAGAATTGGGGTGACAAAGGTTAACCATCTTAATTTAAAAGGCAAAATCCTTAAAAATAATATGGCAAACAAGAATCAAAGTGCTACGTATCCGTCCAACCACGAAAAATGAAATTGTTGGTGAAAAGAAGATTCAATCTTGATATTTCCACCACTATCATTTACAAGCTGTACAAAAAGAAAGGACTGATCAGAAGACCACAGAAGAGATTGCCCTGGTACAAGTCGCTCAAAGACCCTGTAATACCCAAAGTTCCGGGTGATGTGGCACAAGTCGAGAAACTTAATTATTATTTATCCACAGTGTCACCCTTGAAGGTTAACTAAAGGTTTGAGTCAAAATTTTCGCCTCAGTTTCAGTAATCAAAATAGTATGCTCAAAATGCGCGCTGTTTTTACCGTCGGCTGTACGGAAAGTATAGCCATCCTCGTCTATCGTCACATTTTTGGCGCCATTGTTCAGCATCGGCTCTATGGCGACAACCATGCCAGCCACCAGTTTTTCCCCCTTCCCCGCCTTGCCAAAATTCGGAATATATGGGTCCTCGTGTATTGCCCTGCCCACACCATGCCCTGAGAGAACTTCCACAATGCCATATTTCCCTTGTGAACGAACAAAGCTCTCTACAGCATAACCAATATCCCCCACTGTGTTTCCCGCTTGCGCCGCATCAATGCCCACTTGTAAAGCTCGCTCGGTCACTTCCATAAGTTTTTGACTTTCGATGCTGACTTTGCCGATGGGTACTGTAATCGCCATGTCGGTAAAAAGACCTTTGTGTTTCAGACCTAAATCAAGCGAGACGATATCGCCTTCTTTAAAAATTCTTTTTTTATTTGGAATACCGTGCACAACTTCATCGTTCACGGAAACACACAGCGACGCTGGAAAAGGAAATTTCGCTCCCGCCGGCCGATAATTCAAAAAAGCCGGAGTGTCGCCCATTTCATGAATTAATTTCTCCGCATATAAATCAAGCTCTTTGGTGGAAATTCCGGGAACTACTTTTTCTTTCACTTTGTAAAGCACCTCCGCCAAATGTTTGCCACCCTCGCGTAGTATTTCTATCTCTTCCTGTGTTTTAATTATTACTGGCATGTTATTGAAACCCTAAAGCAGAGATTATGTCTTTATGTACATTTTCTACTGTTTGCTCGCCGTTGATTGTGTAAATGGTGTAACTAGCTTTTCCCTTAAAATAGTTCATGGCAGGTATTACCTGATTTACATATTCATCAAATCTTTTTTTTATGCCTTCAGGAGTATCATCATGCCTAGCTCGCAAAAGATTTCTTTTCATTGCCTCTTCTTTACCAACTTCAATATAAATAATTTTGATATTTTCTCTTTTGTAAAACTTCATCATATTTTCAAAGCTTTGAGATTGAGCCACAGCGCGAGGATACCCATCAATAATTAAATGGCTGTTTTTAGTTAAAGATGAAATGAGCATATTTGCAACAATTGCATCTGGGAAAAAACCAGGCTGAAGTTCGCCCCTAGAGACAGAATCTTTCATCAACTCTGCCGTATAACTGCCGGATTCTATAATCTTCCGAAATTCGTTCCCGGGATATGCATAAATACAAGGTAGTCCATCTTTAGCTTTTAAAAACTCCATCAGCAATTTCACCTGAGTCCCCTTGCCGGAACCGACTATTCCAAAAAACACGAAAGTTGAACTTTCCATGGATTTACTATATCATAAACATATGAAAAAACTAGGATTTAATATAGTGCTTCTTGGAATGATAGCTTCCGGCAAAGAAACGCAGGCAAACATTTTAAAAAAGAAATATGCTCTAAAATTCGTGGAGTCCGGAATTTATTTCCGCAAACTGCTCAAGACAAAAGGCTTAATCGGAGAGTTGGCAAGGCGCACCGCCGGAAAAGGCAACGCTGGCGCCATGGTATTAATGAAAAAATTTCTGATAAGAGAAATTTCCAAAAAACCAAAAAATAAAGACTTGCTTTTCTTAGGAAATCCAAGGCTTAAGCCCGAAGCTCAATTACTTAAAAAGATTTTAAGTATGCGCAAGGAAGATTTCTTGGCTTTATATGTTACCCTGCCGAACAAAGAAGTATACAAGCGTTCTCTAAAACGCAGAGTAGGCAACATGAAAGCAATTTATAAAGTTTTTGACACGGATAAGATCATCAAAGCAAGAATCAGCTACCACAAAAAGCAAGTCAGCAAAACCGTTAAATATTTTCAGACTTTAAACAAAATGAAAATTATAAACGGCAATCAGCCCGTGCCAAAAGTCACTAAAGATATTTTGAAAGCGATTAAGGAATACAGAAAAGAGACTAAATAAAACCTAATACTCTCGCATGGAGATTTGAGCGTCCACTTTTTTCAAGAGGTCAAGAACAACGGAGACTACGATAAGTATAGAGGTGCCGCCTAAGGCGAGAGAAGTAATGCCTGTGGCATACTGCATAATGAGCGGCAAAACTGCGATAAAACCGAGAAAGACCGCTCCAAGTAGGGTGATGCGAGTCAATACTTTTGAAATATATTCGGATGTGGACGCTCCGGGGCGGATGCCGGGGATAAACGCGCCGTTTTTTTGTAGATTGGTGGAAAGCGCTTCAGGGTCAAAAGTGACTGCGGTGTAAAAATAAGTGAAGAGAAATACTAAAATGAAATAAGAAATCGCATAAATTAATGAAGTCTGCGTAAAAGAAAGAAGGATGTGAGAAATTTTAGAAATTATGACGTTAGCATCAAATCTGGATAAAAAGGTACCGATCATTTGCGGAAAGAGCAATATGGAAAGAGCGAAGATTATCGGAATCACCCCCGCCTGGTTTACTCGGAGCGGCAAATAAGTAGAACCGCCGCCATACATTTTCATGCCACGCACGCGCTTGGCATAAGTGACGGGAATCGGCCGTTCGGCTTCGGTAACAAGGACAATGGCCGCTATGACCACCACCCCAGCTATAGTAAATCCGATTAATGTCGGCACGATGCTTGAATCAAACACCGGATAGATATATGTGTAAATGAAAGTGCCGATTATTGAAGGAAGACTGTAAACAATGCCGGCGAAGATAATCAGCGACACGCCATTGCCTATGCCAAATTCGGACATAAGTTCGCCAATCCACATCAAAAGCACGGCTCCGGCAACAACAATCATCAAATTTGTAATTCTGTCAAAAGCTGTTAAGTTTGTTAAAATACTCTGGCTTTCAAGAATGGCCAAAAGAGTATACCCCTGAATGGCTGCCAAAGGAATGGTAAGTAGTCTGCTGTATTGAGTAAATCTTTTTCTGCCGGCTTCGCCTTCTTCATGGTAAATCTTCTTTAAAGCGGGAACCATAATAGTAAGAAGCTGCATAATGATTGAGCTGGTGATATACGGACCAACACCGAGCATTACTATAGAAAGGCGGGAAAGTCCGCCACCGGAGAATATGTTTAAGATGCCAAAAAAATCGTTATTGGAAAGAAATTGGCTAAGGGCGACAGGGTCAACACTCGGGATAGGAATGTTGGAGAGTAACATAAATACTATCAACGAGAAAAGCACAAAAAGAACTCTTTTTCGCAAAGTGATATCTACCCAGACTAATTTTATTTTGTTGAAAAAAGTTTGCATTTAATTCATCTTGATTTTTTTGCCTTTTATTCCCAAACGCTTCCTAACCTCAGAAAATTTTTCTCCTTTTAAGGCCGGCTTGTCCGCGCCCAAAATAAAAAAATTTTGGATAGACTTAAACTGATACCCGCGATTCTTCGGCAATCTTTTAATAATATCACGAAGTTCCGGACGGCGTTTGTTGCCGGCGCGAGCGGTCTGGCCCTTGCCTCCGCGACCGGCCGTTTTTCCGCGCCTTCCCCCGCGACCCACCAGCCTGTCTCTTTTATTCTTATGAGTTCTTTTTAAATTATGTATTTGCATTTGATTGATTTTATGATTCTTTTTCTACTTCCGGAATAACTACTTCCTTATTTACAATAACAATGCTTTCAGGCAACGGCAATGAGTGTTTGTAAGAAATAGAACGAAGCGCTTCCATAACCGCTTTGGCATTATTTAATTTATTCTTGCTACTGGAAAGAATTTTGCCTGTAATATCTTTCATGCCGGAAAGTTTCACTATGTCGCGAATAACCGAACCCGCCACAAGTCCGCGGCCGCGGTTTGGAATAATCACAACTTCCGAACTTGAAAATTTAGCAGAGAGTTCGTGGGGAATGGACATAGTTTTTGTCAAATTCAATCGTACCATGTTTTTCTTGGCATTTCTGACCGCTTTGTTGATTGCGAGAGCAGTATCCCCGGCTTTGCCCAAACCTAAGCCCACAGAA
>MFTJ01000047.1:23045-34028 GCA_001786805.1 Candidatus Nomurabacteria bacterium RIFCSPHIGHO2_01_FULL_39_10
CAACGACTCTGGTCACACGGCGGATATCCAAAATTTTCTGGTCAAATTCCGGTTTTGCCCGTCCGAAAGAAGATGACCTTTTGCCACCACTCTTTTTTTCTCTTATGTTTTCTTTTGCTTTTTCCATTTTGTATTTTATATTTTACTTTATGAACTTTATAACTTTCTACTTTATAACTAAAACTTCAATCCGCTCGCCCTCGCCTCGTCCGCTACTAATTTTATTCTTCCGGTATATTTGAATCCATTTCGGTCAAAAACAACTTTGTCCACTTTTATCCCTTTGCAGGCTTCGGTAATCATTTTACCAACCTCTTTGGCGCGTTCAGTTTTGGTTCCCTTTTTTAGTTTTATATCGCTTGCTTGCGCCAAAGTTTTGCCCGCAACATCGTCAATAATCTGCGCATAAATAAATTTATTGGACCTAAAAACTGAAAGTCGTGGACGCTCCTTGGTGCCGTTCATCTTTGACCTTATTTTAGCTTTTAATCTTATTCTTTTGTCGGTTTTGTTTTGCATTTTTTTGTTTTGTTTTTTATTTCCCCTCTCCTTTATAAGGAGAGGGCTAGGGTGAGGTGCTACACAGTCTTTTTGCCCTGCTTGCGCCTGATAACTTCGCCTTCGTAACGCATACCCTTGCCTTTATAAGGCTCGCCTTTCTTCAAAGCGCGAATGGCGGCGGTAAAACTACCAACCAATTCTTTGTCAATTCCTGTGATAGTAATGTTGTTTTTGTCGGCGGTAGCGGTGATTGTATCCGGAATTTTAACTATTACAGGGTGTGAAAAACCCAAAGCAAAAACAAATTCCTTGCCTTTGACTTCGGACTTGAATCCGACACCCTCCAATATCAATTTCTTTTGGTAAGGAGTGACCACTCCGGCAATCATATTTTTTATGTGCGCGGCGTAAGTGCCCCAGAGGGATTTTGAAAATTTGTCGTTTCTCTTGATATTTAAATTTATCGCTTTATCAGTTATAGTAAAAGTTATATCATCTCTGAAAGTTTTGGTTAGAGTTCCCTTTGGTCCCGTCACCGTCAAAACATCGCCATTTTTGATGACTTTGATTCCCGCAGGTATTTGTATTTCTTGTTTGCCTATTCTTGACATATTTTTATGCAGATAGAGCCTTAGACTCTAGATAGAGTCTAAGGCTCTATCTGCTCACCATACTCTAAACAACGCTTCGCCTCCGACCTGCTCCTTTCTGGCAACTTTCCCTGATAAAATTCCTTTCGGTGTGGAAAGCACGAGCAATCCAGACCCATTTCTGACCGAATGAATATCTTTAACTCCGAAATAAATGCGTCGGGATTGTTTTGAAATTCTTTCAACTTCGGTAATTTTTGGTTTTTTGTCCACATAAAGCAACTCTACCTCCAAGACTGGCTGATCTTTTTTAATTTTCTTAGAGAAGTTTCTGATATACCCCTCTTTCTTCAAGCATTCGGCAATGGCATGTTTCATTTTAGAATAAGGCATTGAGACAGATTCCTTGTCTGCCAAACTTCCATTCTTCATCATTATTAACATATTTGAAATTGAATCCATAAATTTTTTACTTTTTACCAAGAAGATTTGCGAACTCCTGGGAGCATTCCCTCATTTGCGAGCTCTCTAAAACAAATACGGCACAAACCGAAATCTCTCATGAAAGCATTGCCGCGCCCACAGCGAAAACATCGGTTTTTCTGCCGAGTGCTAAATTTGGGCTTTTTTGCCGCCCGCGCTTTGACTGATGTTTTTGCCATGTGAAATAATGCCTATTTTTATAGATGATATCGTGTATTTTTTCTTAAAACTTTACATTGCAAGCCTTAAGGAGAAACACAGATCAATCTATCTCTAGACTCTTTTATGTTAGCAAAATATACATAAAGAGTCAAATTTTTAAATATGACAATCAACAAGCGGTACTGTCTGATCCATTCCGCCATATTCTAGACGATTGCCATCACCTCGAATAAGACCAGTTGCTAAATTGTTATTATCCATTACTTTATCCAGGGCGACTGCATTCGCCGATCCCGGAGCGTTCATAGATATTGAAAAAGTAAATGTGCGCCATGCTCCCAATGATATTGATTTCCCCATGGAAGTGTCGACCAAGATATATGGGGAGCAGCCCACGCTTTTTCTTTAGTATCAACCCAATCATGGTCAAAGCAAGGATACACGCCGTTATTGGCACTAAGATATAAATTAAGGGCTAAATTCAACTGTTTTAAATCTGATGCGGCTCGCGCGACTTTAGCTTTATCTCGCGCAGAATTTAAGCTGGCTAAAACTACAGACGAATACCGATAATGGCAATTACCACAAGCAACTCAATGAGCGTGAAGCCTGAAGAAAAACTATGGAAATAATTATATTTTTTATGGTTTATATGTTGCTTCATATGGTAATGGTTTAGCTCCACTTCTATTATTACTAAAAAACAAAAACAAAGAAACAGCAAACATTAGAACTACAACTCCAAATAGCACATACTCCGCTTGCCTTTGTTCTTTAATTGCTCCGCCGGAAAGCTTCATCACCCACCCTACCATTTTTGGAACTTCTGGGATTTTTGGAATTTCGGGAGCATTTTGCATGTCCTCCGCACTTGATTTAGCCTCAAATTCTTTTAGAGCTTGATCAATCTCGGTATTACTATCTATTTTTACTTCTTCAGGCATGAGTATATTATACTACTTCTTAAAAGGAATTCCTAGGAGCTCAAAGAAAGCGGTGCCTTCTTTTTTGTTTTTTGCGGTGCAAACGAGAGTAATAGAAAGACCAAAGACATCGCGAATGTCTTCATCGGCTGTTTCCGGGAAAATGGTGTGCTCTTTGATGCCGATAGAAAGATTGCCTATGTTATCAACTGAATTTCGGGAAATGCCACGGAAATCTTTGGTTCTGGGAAGAGCCACATTGATGAGCTTTTCCAAAAATGCGTACATTCTTTTGCCGCGAAGGGTTGTAACGATTCCGATAGGATCGCCCTTTCTGGTTTTGAAAGACGCCACTGACTGTTTGGCGCCTCTTGTGGCGGGTTTCTGTCCGCTTATTTTGGCGAGACGCAGGGCGATAGCCTCATTTTTATTCTTATCTTTTTTAATAGCTGTTCCCGTGCCTACATTCAGCACGATTTTTTGCACTTTAGGGGCAGCCATTGCATTTTTATAATGAAAAGCGTTTTTCATTTTTTCATACGCATTTATTTCTTTTTCTTTTACGGTTAAATGTTTTGTCATATTTTGCTTATACTTTTATTGTATTTTTTTAACATTTGAAGCATGTATCGGCATTTCTATGTTTTTCATGCTCCCTTTTTCGTTGGACTTTCGCGGACGCTGATGTTTCTTGCTCATGTTTGCCCCCTCAACAATAACTTTATTTTCCGCAACCATTACCTTGAGTATTTTACCCTTTTTGCCTTTGTCTTTGCCTGTTATTATTGTTACATTATCTCCTTTTTTGATTTTCATATATTTTTATCCTCCTTCCCCTCCCCCTTGATAAGGGGGAGGTAGGGAGGGGGTAATTTTCCTAAATGACCTCCTGCGCCAAAGAAATTATCTTCTGAAATCCTTTCTCGGCCAACTCTCGCGGCATCGGTCCGAATACGCGTCCTGCTTTCGGGTCCATTTTGCCTTTCTCCAATATAACCACTGCGTTATCGTCAAAACGAATATAAGACCCGTCAGCTCGGCGAAAGGCGCTTCTGGTGCGAACGACAACAGCCTCGTGCACATCTTTCTTTTTGACACCTTTTCGGGGACTCGCCACCTTGACCGTAATAATAACTCTCTCGCCCAAAGAAGCGTATCTTTTTTTGGAAGATCCTAAAACCTTAAAAATCTTGGCCACTGTGCCTCCGGCGTTATCTGCTATTTTTGCCCATGTTCCTTCTTGTATCATAATTTTTTATTCAAGGACGGTCCTTGGGGAAACTTCTTTAAGGACCGTCCTTAATACCTTAAAGTGCTTATCTTTGGAAATCGGTTTTGTTTCAATAATTTCCACTTTGTCTCCGACTTTATATTTATTTTCTCCGTCATGAGCTTTGTATCTCTTGCTGATTTTGTAAAATTTTCCGTATAGCGGATGCTTTACAAAACGCGACACGGACACGACAACAGTCTTGTCCATTTTATCCGAAACAATTACGCCTTTTAACACATTGCCTTTACTCATTTTTTTTATTTATTTCTGTTAAAATTCTGGCTATATCCTTCTTCAGGGTCGAAAACTCTTTTACATTCTTGGATTTTGAGCCTTCAGCTTTGAATTTTATCACTCTCGCATTTTCCCGCAAAATAGCAAGCTTTTTTTCTAGCTCACTTTTTTTCATTCCTTTTAAGTTTTCTTTTTTTGTTTTCATACTTTATGAACTTTATAACTTTCTACTTTATAACTACTACTGCCTATGCGCGCGAGATATAATTCTGACTGAAATCGGCAGTTTACTGCCCGCTTTTCGCAGAGCCTCATGAGCTATTTTTTCTTCAACGCCGTCCACTTCAAAAATAATCCGTCCGGGAAAAACATCAAAACAGTAGCCTTGCGGGTCGCCCTTGCCTTTTCCCATGCCCACTTCTGCGGGCTTGGCAGTGTAAGGACGGTCAGGAAAAATACGAATCCAGTACTTGCCGACCTTGGTGAGCGTTCGGGCAATTACTTTTCGGGCGGCTTCAATCTGGACAGACCTCACGCGCGCTTGAGAGGTAGACTTTAGTCCATAAGACCCGAAAGAAAGCTTTGACCCGCGAGTGTCCGGCGTCATTGATTTTTTGTTAAGCCGTCCCGTCTGCCATTTTCTAAATTTTACTTTTTTGGGTAACAGCATAAAATTAATCAGACTTAGCCTTATTTTCTAATGGCTCGCCTTTCTTTGTATTTTTCTCCGCAAATATCTTGCCTCGGTAAATCCAGACCTTTATGCCGATTGTGCCGTACGACAAGGTGGCGCGTTCGCGCTTAAAGTCTATGTCCGCGCGGAAGCTCTGGAGAGGGATGCTTCCGCGCTTAAGCTCTTCCGTGCGGGCAATGTCCGCTCCGCCGAGACGTCCTCCGAGCACAATTCTCGCTCCCTCCACTCCGCGAGCCTGCATAACTTTTTCAATAATTGTTTTGATAACTCGGCGATAAGGCAGTCTCTTCTCCAAACCTTCAGCAATCATATAAGCCACGATAGCGGCATCGGCTTCCGGATTGTTAACTTCAATAATTTCCAGCTTAAAATCTTCCGGTCTGCCGAGTTTGAGATAATCCATTTTCTTCAAAATTTCCTCTTTCAGCTTGGCTGCTCCTTCGCCATTCCTGCCGATAATCAGACCGGGACGGGAAGTTTTTATCATAAAGCGAGTAGCTTTTCGGCTTCTCTCGATTTCAATGGTGGAAATATACATTCCACGCAGTTTCTTTTCCAGCCACTCTCGAATCAGCACATCCCCTTTTAGGTATATGACATACTTTTTCGGGTCGGCAAACCAGCGGGACTTCCAGTCTCGGAGCATGATCAATCTATGGGCATATGGGTGTACTATTTTTGACATATAATTTAGTTATAAAGTGTAAAGTTATAAAGTTTATAAAGTTCTGTTTGTTTTTTTCTTGATAACTTTCGACTTTTTACTTTCAACTGCTTGTTCTCCAAGAACAAGCGAAAGGTGACTGGTGCGCTTGTTTATTCTATGCCCTGTGCCCATGGCCGCTGGCATCATTCTTTTCATAACGATACCTTTATCAACTCGCAAATCTTTGATAAATAAATTGGCTGCATCTATCCCCATATTTTTCGCGTTAGCAACAGCGGAAAGCAAAAGCTTTTTGATTGGCAAACCCGCGCGCTTTGCTAAAAAATCAAGTTCGGCGATAGCCTGCGCCACATTTTTTCCCTTGATGAGCCCGGCTACTAAGCGAACTTTCCTCGGAGCTTGTCTGTAATTTTTTAAAAAAGCTTTCATGTTTTTTTTGTTTCCTTCCCTCCTTGTTGAGGAGGGGTTAGGGGTGGTGATTATTTTTGGGGTGCTGCTCCCTTCGCGTCCGCTGTGGCGGCAGTCGCGCCCTTGGCGGCAATAATTTCAGCTTCTTTTTTCTTTTGCTCAAGCTCTTTCTGCATCTTTCCGCCGTGCTTGATAAATTTCTTTGTCGGAGAAAATTCGCCTAGTCTGTGACCCACCATGTCTTCGGTAACTAAAACGTCCACATGGGTTTTGCCATTATGGACGCCAAAGGTGAAACCAAGCATATCCGGGGAAATGACACAGGCACGCTTCCAGGTCTTGATGGTAGGAGTATTGAGCGGGTTTTTGCCGGCAATCTTTTTTAAGAGCCTTTCGTCTACGTATATGCCTTTTTTGATGCTTCTAGTCATGTGTGATTTTTAATAAAACATTAAAAATAGCTCCTAACGAGCTTGGTTTCATATTAGCAAATATGGGTAAAATGTCAACAAAAAAAAAGGGGGAGTCGTCGACACATACGTCATCGACGACTCCCCCCGTGCGCTAGCGAACGACCCTTTTCGGGCCTTTCGCTAGCCTCCGAAGTTGTCGGCACTTCCGTGCCGACAACTTGTGTGGCTTGCTTGGTTTCATTCAATGAAGAGATTAGCAATATATATATATAACGCAAGTTTTAAAAGTGGATAAAAAAATCCTAAATAATTGCTAAAATCTTTTGATACTCACTTCGCGAAATATCCGCTGACTTTAGGTCATTTTTAATTATAAAAATCGGCACATCATCATACATAGGTATCACAACAGGTCTCTTTGTTCCATTTTTCACATAAATTAAATGGTCGCCTTCTTGCCTGTCTAAACGAAAATCCAAGTACTCAAAAACTTTCACTAATTTTTTATAATGAATTGGGGTTATTCTCGGCATAAAACTAGAATGCCAGAGATAGGCGATCCATGACTAAAAGTTCTGGAGCAAACCATCGATGTTTTTTATAAGAAAAACCAGCCTCTTCCATTATTTCGTCTAAAGTATTCATTTCTTTAGCCGCTTTCAAAAATCCGGATATTGCTTCCTTTAATTTATCCTTAGCTTCTTCAATGTTCTTTCCACAACTTGCCACTTTAAGTTCGGGATTGTAAGAAACAAAATATTTTCCTTCCTTAAAAACTTGAACTGTTAGTGTCAAATTTTGAACAGTGGTTCTCATATTTTTTATTGTAGCCATAAGTAAAATGTACCATATTATCCAAAATATGCAATAGATTGATCTAAAAAGTGCCCTTATCCTTACGCCTTATTTTTCCCCGTCTTTCTGCGAGAAACGATAAACACTTGAGAGTATCTCTTTGGTCCGCGAGTCTTGCGTCCGCCGGTAACTTTGCCCCACATTGTTTTTGGTCTCTTGGTTCCGCGGCCCTGTCTGCCTTCACCGCCTCCGTATGGGTGGTCTACAGGGTTCATGGCTGTTCCGCGAACAGTCGGGCGAATACCTTTCCAGCGAGAGCGTCCAGCTTTGCCGTAATTTTCCAAATGATGTTCGTCGTTTGAGACAGTACCCACGCATGCCCAGCAGTTTTCATTTATTTTTCGCACTTCGGTGGAAGGCATCTTGAGGTTCGTGTATCCTTCAGCATTCGCCACTACTTGCGCGAAAATTCCCGCGGAACGGCCGATCTTGGCTCCGCCATTTGGCTGGATTTCAACATTGTAAACAAAAGTTCCAACTGGAATTTCTTTGAGCGGAAGCCTATTGCCGGGCGCAAGGGGCGCTTTTGGGGAAACTATAAATGTGTCTCCTGGTTTTACAGTTTTTGGCAATACCACATATCTCTTTTCTCCGTCTTTGTAGACCGCCAGCCCGATAAAAGCCGAACGGTTTGGATCATATTCCACAGACTTTATAGTCGCCGGAATTTCTTTTTTGTCATATAAAAAATCCACATCGCGATATAGGCGCTTGTGCCCCGCGCCCTTGTGGCGGACTGTGATTCGTCCGGCGCTATTTCGTCCGACAGAACGGCGAAAGCCATGAGTCAAAGACTTGGTCGGCTCCGTATGCGTCAAAAGTTCCCTGTATGGCACATGGCTCATTTGTCTTCGTGATTTACTTGTGGGTTTGTATGTTTTCATAATTAAACAAATTCTATCTTATCGCCTTTCTTTAAATACACAAGCGCTTTTCTGCCTCCGCTTTTTGATCCAACAATACCCTTTGAAAAAGTTTTTTTCTTCGGCACCGGCAAAACATTTACTCGTATCGGCTTTACTTTATACAGCGCAAAAATTGCTTTCTTTATCTCTGTCTTGTTTGCTCCTTTCTCAATATCAAAAGTGTAAACATTTTGTTCAATGCCAAAAGAAGCTTTTTCTGTAATTCTTGGGTTTTTAATTATATTTGTCATGATTTTTTGTAACAGCGCTTTAGGCGCTCTGAGCGCCTAAAGCGCTGTCTCCTATCCCCGCGATTCCAAAAATTTTACACTTTCGACCGGATTTTCAATTAAAAGATATTTATAATTCAAAACATCAAAGGGATTCAGATTTTTCAGGAAAGCGATTTCAAGTGATGGTATATTTCTGAAACTTTTTTCCGTTTTCTCATTGCGTCCAAAAAGCGCGGTAAGTACGCGGGGCTTTTTTGAAGCGTCAACTGTTTTCCAACCGGAAACTTTTGCCAAATTTTGCACCACTTTGACGGCATCCTTGGTTTTAATAGAGGCTGGAGCAAGCGTATCAACAAAAAGTATCTCCTCATCTTTTAACTTTTTAGAAAGCACAGAAAACAAAGCCTGCGCGCGCATTGTTTTAGAAATTTTTCTCTTATAGTTTTTCTCTGCAAGAGGACCATGAGTTACTCCACCACCAACCCAAATAGGACTGCGAGAAGAACCATGACGAGCTTGCCCCGTTCCCTTCTGCTTCCAAGGCTTTCGTCCTCCGCCGCGAACTTCTCCCCTATCTTTAGTATCAGCCGTACCCGCGCGCTTGTTGCTGCGCATACTCTGCACAACTTGGTGTACAAGGTCACTGCGCCATTTGGCACCAAAAACTTTTTCCGGAAGACTTATTGTCCCTGCCTCGGCTCCTTTTTGGTTGTATATTTTTGCTTCCATAATGAATTCTATAAAAAAGCCCCTTTCAAGGGCTTCTTTAATCTACTCTTTTTGGGGAAAATAGTCAAACTTTTTTAAGTTTATCTGTAATGATTATTTACATCCAAAACTTCAATAACATTACTCCCGCGAAAAATAAAAACCGCTCTATATTTTTTATCTAACCTGAAACTCCAGATTTTCAGACTTTTCGGCTCTAAAAGCTCAACCTCAAGGCTGGGATAAGAAACATCTATCTTTAGTAGAGTAAGTTGCTTTATAAATTTTCTCTCTAAATTTCTCTTTTTTAAATACTCCGATATATCTTTATGGATAGGCAGAATATTCATTTTATTTCATAAAATAAGACGAACGTTTTAACCCTGTGTTTAAACTTCTAAGAAACGCTTTATTATAAAGTTTTGTTTTGGAAAATTCTGATATTATTTTCTTTCTACTTTTTTCAGCTGGTAAAACAAAAAAAGCAGGGTTTATATTGGCAACCATTTTATCAAAGGCTTCCGCCCGCTCTTTTAAATTTAAATATTCAATTCTTGGTAAAGTTATCGTAGTCATATTTATACTATATCACAGTATAAATGAGGCGCAAAATTTCCTCAAGAACTAATTATTATCAATCCTAGGATTTTTCTTAAAGAATTCAAATATATTAGTTAGCATTTTTTCTAAAAGAAAAGCAAAAAAATAAGCCCAAATGAATTGCATAACAAATAAAAATTCACCTGATCTAATAAATTTTAACTGTACTATGTACCCATAAATAAAACTCGTAATGACATCTGGAAGGAATAGTATTTTTTTAATAAAAAAATCTATAATTGAATTATCAGTGATTGATCCACCATCTGAAAAGCTTAACATAACAAAAAGAAGAACAGAAACGAAAGATATAATTATAAATAACAATATTCTCACTGGGTTTAGTTTCATAAATTTTATTATATTACTTAATAACTATCCCCCTACTTGGTTAACTGAAGGGGTGTAGATAAATATCTACCTACTGACGATTTCCACCAAACTTCCGCGCTTTCCGGCAATTGCTCCCTTAACGAGCAAGATATTATTTTCTTTATCGACTGAAATCACTTTCAAATTTTTCTGGGTGATGCGGTCCGAACCCATTCTGCCCGCCATTCTCATACCTTTTGGCACGTGAGTACGAAGACCTCCGCCGATAGAACCAGGCTCTCTTTCAGAGTGCTTCTGTCCGTGCGTTCGCGGACCGCCATGAAAACCATGACGCTTCACGACACCTTGAAAACCCTTGCCTTTGGAAACGCTTGAAATTTGAAGCAGGTCGCCCGGAGTAAAAATTGAAACATCAATAACATCTCCTTCTTTTGCGTGATTTTTATCAGTCGGTTTTAATCTGAATTCTTTTAAATTTTTATAGAAAGCTCCTTTCATGGCGCCTGCCCTTCCTTTACTGATTCGTTCTTTTTTTTGCGTTCCATAACCAACTTGGACAGAATTATATCCGTTTTTATCTTTGGAAAAGACTCGGGTCACCGTTATCGGTCCGGCAGAAAGTATTGTCACTGGAACAACCGCTCCCTCAGGGGAAAAGTATTCTGTCATGTTTTCTTTTGTGGCAAGAATAAATTTCATAGCTTTTTTTACAGCATTTTCACATCAATATCTACTCCGGAAGGAAGCGATAAATTGGTAAGAGCCTCAATCGTTTTTGGATTTGGGTTTACAATATCAATCAATCTTTTATGCACGCGAATTTCAAACTGCTCTCGGGCATTTTTGTAAATAAAGGGAGAACGATTGACTGTGTATTTTTTTATTTCAGTCGGCAATGGAACAGGCCCGACGATAACCGCATCATGGCGGACAGCAGTATCCATAATTTGCTTGATTGAACTGTCTAAAATTTTGCTTTCATAGGCGCGCACGCGAATACG
>MFTJ01000047.1:34047-34581 GCA_001786805.1 Candidatus Nomurabacteria bacterium RIFCSPHIGHO2_01_FULL_39_10
TCCTTGTCTGAAGATTTTTCTTTCTTGCCAACAACTTTACCCTGTCGTTCGTGAACGACAGGGTTAGAGACCTTTTCTTTGGGTATCTTGGGTACTGCGGTTTTTGCCACTCTAGGCTTCTTCGTTTTTGTCTCTGTTGTTGTCATAGAACTTTTACTTTATAACTTTAAGAACTTTTTACTACCCAAATATCTTTGTAACCACTCCGGCTCCGACAGTCTTGCCTCCTTCACGGATGGCGAATCTCTGGGATTCTTCAAGCGCAACCGGAGTGACTAATTTAACTGTGATTTTAACTGTGTCTCCCGGCATAACCATCTCCGTGCCTTCCGCCAAAGTAACATCTCCCGTCACATCAGTCGTTCGGATATAAAATTGAGGCTTGTAACCCTTGAAAAATGGAGTGTGGCGTCCGCCTTCTTCTTTTTTCAAGACATATATCTCAGCGGTAAAACTATCATGCGGAGTAGTCGTACCGGGCTTGCAAAGAACTTGCTCGCGAGTAATGTCTTCTTTCTTTAAGCCGCGAAGAAG
>MFTJ01000048.1 GCA_001786805.1 Candidatus Nomurabacteria bacterium RIFCSPHIGHO2_01_FULL_39_10
AGCCGAAACTCGTTGCAGGCGTACTTTTTGAGAGGCCTTTCGCAGGCTGACGAGCCGAGAAGTTCGCTAGGTCAGCAGATCTAGATAGATTGCCTATCAAAAAGTACGCCAAGAAAGAGTTTCGACCTTTTATTGATGTAGGTATTTGCCAAATTATTTTGCCCTTATTTTTTTTCTTTGATATGGGACTCGCAAAAAACCTCTCCTGCGACAAAAGTAATTTATTTTTTACAATTTCCGCTTTAACGACCGGATAGCCGGGCTTGCCGGTCCAGACACCCATCATTTTTGCCACAGACTTCTTGGAAACTTTTTCAAACGCTTGCCAGAGGTGGAGGGTCTCGGTATTTTTGTAACTATGCTTTTTCAGATAATGTCGCAAGCCGTCTCTAAAATCTTTTTCGCCTAGATAATCCGCCAGCATGCGGATAATTGACGCGCCTTTGGAATATGAAACTTCGTCAAAAATTTCACCGATTTCGTCCGGGTGATGCACGGGGATTTCAATCGGGTGGGTGTGGAGAAGGGAATCCAGCCGGAGAGCCGAGCCGAGCTCGTGAGTGGAAAATTGCGTCCAGATATCCCATTTTGGAAAAATTTTATCTACCGCGAGGTATTCTATATATGAAGCAAAACCTTCATTTAGCCATAGATGCGTCCACCACTCCATTGTCACCAAATTGCCGAACCATTGATGGGCTATCTCGTGGGCGATGACAAGGGCGACCCATTGCTTGTTCCCAATTGAAGAATGGTCTTCGTCTACCAAGAGCGCGCTCTCGCGATAAGTAATGGCACCCCAGTTTTCCATGGCGCCGGCCGTGAAGTCCGGAATAGCGATCATATCCAAGACAGGCAGGGGATAGGGGATATCAAAATATTTTTCGTAAAATTCCAAAGTTTTTACCGCGCAATCAAGCGCGAATTTCGCTTGATGTTTTTTTCCGGGCGTAGTAAAGACTCGCACTTGCACTCCATGTTTTGTTTTCGATTCTATATATTCAAAATCTCCGACGATAAAAGCGAGGAGGTAGGTGGACATTATCGGAGTCGGGGAAAATTTTACGATTTCGTATCCGGATTCATGTTCGGCGACTGAAACCGGCAAAGTATTTGAAATCGCTGTTTTGCTTTTGGGGACGATGAGCGAAACATGGAAAATAGCTTTTTGCGCCGGTTCGTCAAAACAAGGGAAAGCCCGTCTTGCGTCCGTGGCTTCAAATTGGGTTGTCGCTATATGATATTCTTTGTTGCCGACAGTATATTTGCTTCTGTAAAATCCGCGCATTTTATCGTTGAGTATTCCCTTAAATACAAGGTTTAACCTTGTCCTGCCAGCTGGAAGAATTTTCGGAAATAAAAATGTTGCAGTTTCTGCTTTTTCGTTGTAAGAGATTTTTGCAAAAATCTTGCCTTGCGGAAGTAAGGCTTCCGCAGTTTCAATTTCTATCTCTTTTGAGTGCAGAGTAAGTGTTTTTGTGGGCTTTAAAATGGATATAGTTATTATTTCAATGCCCTCAAATGTAAAATTATCCAAATCGGGCTTTAGCTGTATGTCGTATTCTATCGGGACGACGTTTTTAGAGAGACGGACATTTTTGGTAGAATTTTTCTTTTGCATGAAGAAATGTTAGCATATAAGGGTGGAAATCAAAAGTCATCAAAGCTTCACAATAAAAACAACTGGTTTTGAAGGTCCGTTTGGACTGCTTTTGGAACTGGTGGAAAAGCGCAAGCTTTTCATCAATGATGTGTCGCTTGTGGCGGTGACAGAAGATTACCTCTCTTATATGAACAAGCTCGGCGGTCTGCACCCTGCGGAAATCGCGAGTTTTGTGATGGTAGCCTCCACTTTAATTTTAATAAAGTCTAAATCGCTTTTGCCTAACTTGGCTTTGACCTCTGAAGAAGAAGGCGACATAAAAAGTTTAGAGGAGCGTCTGCGCTTGTATGAACTTTTCACAAAATTAGGAGGAAATATAAAAAATAATTTCGGTGAAAAAATAATTTTTGCGCCGCTTGAGAGGAAAAATGATGTGCTGGTGTTTTTGCCGGATGAGCGAATTATCAAAAATTCCATGATGGAGTTTGCCTGCGGGATTTTAGACAGTATGCCCAAAAAAGTATCTCTGCCGGAAGTGGAAGTGCGCAAGGTCATCAGCATTGAAGAAATGATAGATAATCTGACGGAGAGAATAAAAAGTTCAGTTAAGATGAGTTTCCGGGATTTGCACGGCAAAATAGTTACCCGCGAAGAAAAAGTGACCGCGATAGTAGGATTTCTGGCGTTATTGGAACTTGTCAGGCAAGGAGTTCTTGATGCTGTACAGGAGATTGATGGGGGAGATATTATTATGCAGAAACAAGCATTTCCAGCGGTTAAACCGCTGGAAAATTAAAAAATATGGATTTAGAAAAGAAAATAGAAGCGATACTTTTTTGGAAAGGCGAGCCGATGTCACGAAAAAAACTTTCGGAAGTTTTGAAAGCGGGGGAAGAAGAAATAAACGCAGGTTTGGAAAAGCTGAAAGAAAATTTGAAAGAAAGGGGAGTAGTGCTTCTTGAAAATGATGGGGAGCTAACGCTTGGCACGGCGCCGGAACTTTCGGACTTGATTGAGAATTTACAAAAAGAAGAATTGAATAAAGAACTTTCCAAGGCAAGTTTGGAAACGCTATCTATTGTACTTTACAAAAATGGGGTAAATAGAGCGGAAATTGACTATATCCGGGGAGTGAATTCCAGTTTCACTTTGCGCGCCCTGTCTGTCCGCGGGCTGGTGGAGAAAATTTTAGACCCCAAGGACAACAGGCGATATATCTACAAGCCCAGTTTTGAGCTTTTATCTTTTATGGGCGTAAAATCGGTGGAAGAATTGCCGGACTATACGGAAGTGAGCGGCTCCATCAACATTGCGGCAAAAAATCTGGAAGAGGGGCAAAGAGACGAAAATTAAAAATAGAACATCAGCATACTAGTATGCTGATGTTAGAGAAAAAAAATTATGGATAGCGCTATAAAAAACTGCCAGAACTGCAAACAAGACTTCACGATAGAGCCGGATGATTTTGGATTTTACGAAAAGATGAAGGTGCCGCCACCGACATTTTGTCCAGAATGCAGAAGGCAGAGGAGGAACGCTTGGCGGAACACTTTTTCTTTGTATTCACGCAAATGCGATTCTTGCGGAAAATCGGTCATTTCGCTTTATGCGCCTGATTCCGGCATAACTATTTACTGCAACAAATGCTGGTGGAGCGACAAATGGGACGCGAAAAGTTATGGGGTGGACTATGATTTTTCCAGACCATTCTTTAGGCAACTTCGTGAACTTATCGGCAAAGTGCCTCATATATCTATAGTAAACGACGACGGCATCGCGAGCTTAAATTGCGAATATACGCACGACACTTGGTTTTCCAAAAATTGCTACATGATGTTTTCCGGCTGGTATATAGAAAATGTGATGTATAGCTTTTTTATGCTGGCGGGCAGAGATATGATGGATTGCATGAATATACGCTCCAAAAATGAATGGCTATATGAATGTATAATTACTAGAACTTGTTATCAACTAAAATATTCTCAATTTTGCTTAGCCTGCATTGACTCACAATTTTTATATGATTGTCGAGACTGCTCTTTTTGTTTTATGTGCGCCGGACTCAGGAATAAAAAATACTATTTTAAGAATAAAGAATATAGTAAAGAAGAATATGAGAAAATATTGAATAGTTACAGATTGGACACTTTTTCCGGAGTGGAAAAAGCGCAAAAAGAGTTTAATGAATTTATTTTAGGAAGCCCAAGACGACATATGAATGGAATTCAAAACCTGAATTGCGTTGGTGATGTTATTTCGGGTTCTAAAAATTTAAAAAATTGTTTCATAGCCAGCAAGAATTGTGAAAATTGCCGATATTGTGATTTTATTGCCGGTGATAAAGATTCTTATGATTTAGTCATGTCAGGTGAGCTTTCAGAATGTTATGAAGGAGTAGTCGTTGATCATTCCCAATTAAATTTTTTCGGAGTTTTTTCAGTCAAAAGCCAAGATATCAGGTATACCCAGCATTGCCACAACTGCAAGCATTGTTTCGGCTGTGTGGGTTTGCGCGATAGCAGTTACTGTATTTTCAACAAACAATATACAAAAGAAGATTATGAGGCACTAGTGCCGAAAATAATTGAGCAGATGAATAAAATGCCTTATGTTGACCACATAGGAAATTCCTATGCATACGGGGAATTTTTTCCGATAGAGCTTTCACCATTTGGCTACAACGAAACTTTGGCTATGGAAGATGTTGCGCTTTTAAAAGAAGAAGTAAAAAAATTGGGATTTAATTGGCAAGACAATATTCAAAGAACAACAGGCAAAGAAACGCTTAAACCGGAAAATATTCCGGAGAGCATAGATGAGGTAGGGGATTCCATTTTAGAAGAAGTGCTGGCTTGCATTGAATGCAAAAGAAATTATAAAATTATTCCGAATGAACTTATTTTTTATCAAAAAATGAAAATTCCGATTCCGAGGAGATGTTTTTATTGCCGGCATGCGAATAGGCTTAAAAAGAGAAACCCGTTCAAACTTTGGCACCGAAAGTGTATGTGTGGAAAAACCAATCATCCCAGTCACTTAGACATAGAGTGTTCAAGTGAATTTGAAACCACTTATGCTCCCGAGCGGTCGGAAATAGTTTATTGCGAAAAATGTTATCAGCAGGAAGTATATTAGAAATATCTTTGTTTACTATACTCACGACCGTGACTATAGTAAACATTAATATTAAATGCAATCAGGATTGATACTCATCACATAATTATTTATTAAATTTTCTCCGGACACATATTCTTCTCCCAGGAATCCTTTGATGTCGGAATCTTTTATTAAATTTTTATATTCTTCCGTGAAATTTTTAGAAAGAGGCAGATATGACCAATGCCACTTTTCTTCGTTGTATCCGGATGGTCTTTCAGTCCCTTTTTCATTATATGTTTGGCAAAATCCGAAAAGAGAAGCGTTTTCTATGAGCCATGCGTAAACTTTTTCACCTTCTACTGTATCAAAATATTTCGGATTTACACCATTGATATCTATATCTGTGCCCCAGTGATGGCGGGAAGTGCCCGGCACAGCGCTATATTCCAGTATTTTTTCAAATCTTTCCTGTCCGTCCGGAATGCTTTTGGATAAATCTTTTCCGTCTACAAAAGTAACGCCTTCCCATTTTTTATTCCAAAGGTCTTTTTGATAGTCAAAGTTTCTAGTGGCGGAAGTTATGTTTAATTCTATGTTATTTGTCGTGGCGATTTCAGCCATTTTTTCAAAAGCATTCAAAGCTTCTTCTCTCAAATATATTTTATACCCCGCGATATTATACTTTGTGGGTATGGGAGCAAAGTCGTCTCGCGCTACCGGGTCAAATTTTCCCATCAAGTAAATTTTTTTCTGCGCGTTTTCTATCGCTTTTTTAGCGGTCTCTTTGGCGGCTAATTCCGCTTTGGCGATTGCTTCGTTTTCTTTTTGCTGTCTTAAGTCCAAGAAGTCTGAAGTAAAATAGGGCGTGAGTATTAAAAATATCAAAAAGAAAACCGCTAAAGCCAATAAAAATTTATGAATGTTTGTCACCTAAAAACAATAACATACAGGTGTATTTTAATCAAAAAATGGTATGATTTATTTTATGGAAGCACAAACAAAAAACTGTCAGAATTGTAAGAGTAATTTCATCATAGAGCCGGATGATTTTGGATTTTATGAAAAAATAAAAGTCCCGCCGCCGACATTTTGTTCAGAGTGTCGTTCCCGACTGCGATAAGCGTATTAATAACAGGGGACCAAATAAACTCTGGCACAGGAAATGCATGAAAGAGAGCTGTAAAAATGAATTTGAAACCAGCTACGCGCCGGAGCGGCCGGAAATTATATACTGCGAGAAATGCTATCAAAATGAGGTATATTAATGATATACTAAATCCATGTATTTAGATTTAGTCAAAATTTTTGTGCCGACGGCGATGGCCTTTTTTTTAGGACTTTTTTTTACGCCTTTTGCCACCCATTTTTTTTATAAATACAAAATGTGGAAGAGGTATGGCAGAAGCGCGACTGCAACTGCCACGGATTTTTCCAAAATTCACAATGAAACAGACGAATTAAAAACCCCAAGAGTTGGCGGAATAATCATCTGGGTTTCTGTTCTCACAACTGTGCTTATTTTTTATTTAGCATCCATTTTATTTCCCTCGCGATTGAGCGATGAAATGAATTTCTTAAGCCGTAATCAAACTCTCATTCCACTTTTCACTCTTCTTATCGGTTCGCTCATCGGGCTTTGGGATGATTTTATCCAAATTTACGGCACCGGCAAATTTGCCCGCGATGATAAATCTTGGCGCAAATGGAAGATTTTTATTATTTCTTTTATTTCCCTTATTATCGGTATCTGGTTTTTTTATAAATTGGGCATGACTTCCATACATATACCGTTTGGAGGAGAATTGTATTTAGGAATTTTAATTATACCGGCTTTTATCATTGTGGCGCTGGCTACTTTTTCTGGAGGGGTGATTGATGGCATAGACGGACTTTCTGGGGGAGTGCTGGCTTCTATTTTTGCCGCTTACTCTGCTATAGCTTATGCCAATAATCAAATAGATTTGGCGGCTTTTTCGGGAGTTATAACCGGGGCGATTTTAGCGTTTCTTTGGTTTAATATTCCGCCGGCGAGATTTTATATGGGGGAAACGGGCATCATGGGGCTTACAATTACCTTGGCGACATTGGCATTTTTAACTGATTCGGTTTTAATTCTTCCCGTAATCGCATTTCCGCTTGTGGCGACATCCGGCTCGGTTATATTACAGCTTCTTTCAAAAAAGTTCCGAAGCGGCAAGAAATTATTCAGGCTAGCGCCGATACATCATCACTTTGAAGCGCTCGGATGGTCTTCTCATAAAGTAACGATGCGTTTTTGGATTTTGTCGGTTGTTTTTGCGATAATAGGTCTCATATTAACGATGATTAGCAGATAACAAATCATGCGAGAAAAAAAAATAGACAGATTTTTTTTAATAATCGTCAGTCTTTTGCTTGCTATCGGAATTGCCATGTTTATTTCCGCGTCTTTGGGGGTTTGGGCGAAAAATGAGAAAACTTTTTTTTCGGTGCTTTTCAGTCAATTAGTTTTGGGTCTTGGTTTGGGTTTGGCTGGCATGTATATTTTTTTTAAAATAGATTATAAATTTTGGCACAGATATTCTTTTTTGATTTTTTTGGGCTCTATCATACTGACGGCATGCGTTTTTGTGCCTTATTTAGGGTGGAGCCATGGGGGAGCGCAAAGATGGATACAGTTGGGCAATTTTTCTTTCCAGCCGGTGGAAATTTTAAAATTTGGCTTTATTATTTATTTTGCGACTTTGCTGTCTGCCGCAAAAAATAGAGTGCAGGATTTTAAAGTTGGAATCTTGCCGTTTATTATAATGCTCGGTCTTATCGCGGTGATTTTATTCAAACAGCCTGATACAAAAAGTTTTATTTTGATTACAGTAACTGGGTTGGGAATGCTTTTTCTCTCTGGCGTTCCGATGAAATATATTTTGGGCGTTGGATTAGCGGGCATATTTCTTCTTTCAACGCTTGTTTTTTTTACGCCTTATCTCCAAGCGCGAGTTAAGACTTTCATCAACCCGACCTCTGATCCGCAGGGGTCCTCCTACCAAATTCAGCAGTCCTATATTGCTCTCGGTTCTGGCGGGATTTTCGGTCGGGGATTCGGCCAGAGCGTTCAAAAATTCGGCTATCTTCCGGAACCGCAGGGAGACTCTATTTTTGCTGTTTTAGGCGAGGAACTGGGCTTTATAGGAGCTTCCGGAACGATATTTCTTTACTTGCTTTTCGCCTTGCGGGGATTTCGCATTGGGAGCAACGCTGGCGACCTCTTCGGTAGACTTTTGGTCTCCGGAATTGTTATACTAATTACCGTGCAGTCGTTTATGCACATTGCTTCCATTATCGGAGTCTTTCCGCTGACTGGAGTGCCGCTTCCTTTTATGAGTCATGGTGGCACTTCGCTTATGATATATCTTGCGGCTGTCGGCATTGTGCTGAATGTGTCAAAATATAAAACTTAAATTAATCATATGAAAATAGTTTTTACAGGAGGTGGAACAGGCGGACATTTTTATCCGATTATAGCTGTGGTGGAGAGGGTCAATCAGATAATAGACCAAGAGAAAATACTTCAGGTCAAGCTTTATTTTGTTTCTGTCAGCCCTTACGACAGGGAAATGCTTTTTGAAAATGGACTTTTGTATGAACAAATAAATACCGGCAAGATGCGCGCATATTTTTCTCTTAAAAATTTTTCCGATATTTTAAAAACTTTTTTCGGCGTCATAAATGCCATTTTTAAAATTTTCTCAATTTATCCGGATGTTGTTTTCGGCAAGGGCGGATATGCTTCGTTCCCGACTGTTTTTGCCGCCCGAATTCTGCGAATTCCCGTGGTGATTCATGAATCTGATTCCGCTCCGGGGCGAGTCAATAAATGGGCGGGGCGTTTTGCCAAAAAAATTGCGGTTTCTTTTGCCGAAGCGGGTTCTTATTTTCCTAAAAATCGTGTGGCTTGGACGGGTCAGCCCGTAAGAGCTGAAATAGAACATCCAGCAAATAGAAGAGATGCGCTTGAATATTTTAAACTAGAATCAGAGCTGCCGGTTATTTTGGTTCTGGGCGGTTCTCAGGGAGCGGAGCTCATCAACAACACTGTCCTCGATGCCCTGCCGCGGTTAGTGAATAATTATCAGATTATTCACCAGACCGGCGTAAATAATTTTAAAGTGGTTACGGATAGGGCTGAAGTTGTACTGACCGATAATCCGCATAAATCGAGATATGTCTCTATGCCTTTTTTAAATCCTCTTGCTCTCCGAACAGCTTCCGGCGCGGCGGCAATTGTGGTTTCCAGAGCAGGTTCAATGATATTTGAAATAGCCTCCTGGGGTGTGCCGTCTATTTTAGTACCGATAACCAATACAAACATGGATCACCAGAAAAAAAATGCTTTCAACTATGCCCGAGCTGGAGCCTGTAGTGTCGTGGAAGAGGCGAATATGTCTGCCAATATTTTAAGCTCGGAGATAGATAGAATAATCGCGGACAAGGAAGGCTATGCGATGATGGCACAAAACGCGAAAGCTTTCAATAAACCGGATGCCGCTATGAAAATCGCTCGCGCAATCATGGACATCGCCATGAGCCATGAGAAATAATCTATATTTTTGTGTTATTATATAGGTATGCAGGATAAAAAAGTCGTAACCAGATTTGCGCCATCGCCTACAGGTCATTTTCATTTAGGTGGAGTTCGTTCGGCGTTGTACAATTATCTTTTTGCCAAGCAAAATAAAGGCGCATACATACTTCGTAGTGAAGATACCGATAAGGAACGCTCTAAAAAAGAATATGAAGATGGATTTTTAGAACTTTTTAAGTGGCTAGAATTAAAACCGGACCAATTTTTTCGACAATCAGAACGCACAGAAATATACAAAAAATATCTGGAAAAAATGATTGAGAATGACTTTGCTTACATTTCGAAAGAAGAAGTGAGAGAAGAAGGGCAGAGGAGCGAGGTCATCAGATTCAAAAATCCAAATAAAAAAATTACTTTTAACGATATTGTTTTAGGCGATATTACTTTTGACACGACTGATTTAAAGGATTTCGTTATTGCCAGAAGTTTGACTGAGCCTCTTTATCATTTGACTGTCGTAGTTGATGATTACGAAATGAAAGTGACGCATGTTATCCGTGGACAAGAACATATTGCCAATACTCCACGACAGCTTCTGATTCAAGAAGCAATTGGTGCAGAGCGTCCGCTCTACGCGCATATGCCTCTTATTTTAGGCAAAGACAGAGCAAAGCTTTCAAAAAGAGATCCGGAAGTAATTCCTGCTTTAGAATATAGGGATTTAGGTTATTTATCCGAAGCCATTATAAATTTTATGGCGCTTATCGGCTGGAATCCCGGTGGAGAGGCAGAAGTTTTTACGCTCTCTGAACTTATAGAAAAATTTGATTTAAATAAAATACAAAAAAGTGGTGGCATATTTAATTCAGAGAAACTTGATTGGCTCAATAAAGAACACATGAAGAAATTACCGGCAGAGGAAATAAAAAATAAAATTTTCTCCTTTTTACCCTTAGAGTTTCAAAATGATAAATTAATTCCGGTTATTTTTGAAAGAATTTCCAAATGGAGCGATGTAAAAATTATGCTTAAAGCGGGGGAGCTTGATTGTTTTTCAAAGTTTAAACAGCCTGAATATGATAAAGCGAAACTAGTTTACAAAAATGTTACTCCGGACAAAATTTCTGATAATTTAAAATTAGCAATCAAGGCTCTGGAAGATGTAAGTGAGGAAAACTTCACTACCGAAAATGTAAAAATTAGTTTGATGCAAATTGCTGACAGCCTTCAAAGTAGGGGAGAGCTCCTGCATCCGGTGCGCTATGCCCTCTCAGGAAAAGATAAATCCCCGGACCCTTTTATTATTGCAGAGATTTTAGGTAAAAATGAAACTTTATCCAGACTCCAAAAAGCCTTGTAACAATACAAGGCAAGACCTTGTATTGTTAATACAAGGTCTTGCCTTGGTGATTCTCTTACTAGTTCTTCCGGTTTTTTCTTATGCAAACACGGCGCAAGAACTGCAAAATAAAATAGACCAGAAAAATTCCGACATAGATATTTTGGAAGAGGAAATAGCAGCTTTTCAGTCGGAGCTTGATAGTTTTGGACAACAGAAAAATTCCTTGAACAAATCAATCAAAGAGCTTGACTTAACTCGGAAAAAATTAAATACTGACATGACTTTAACTCAGAAAAAGATTGACAAAACAAATCTTACGATTGAAAACCTGAGTTCTAACATCGGCATCAAACAAAATTCAATAAAAACCAACATAGAATCTATTTCTCTCGGTATAAAAAAAACAAATGAACTTGAAGAAAGTAACATATTGGTAACTTTGCTGTCTGAAAATAATTTTACGGCAATTTGGAATGATATAGATAATATAACTGCTATCCGTGAAAAGCTCAGAGACAGCATAATTGAATTAAAACAAATAAAGGGGGAGTTGGAAGATACCAAAGAAGAAACCATCAGCGCGAAAAATGAGCTTACCCGCCTTAAGTCTAAACTCGCGGACCAGCATAAAATTGTCGTGCAGAATACCAATGAAAAAAATAAATTATTAAAGCAAACAAAAAACAATGAAGCTAATTATCAAAAACTGCTCAAAGACAGGCTTGCCAAGAAGGAATCTTTTGAAAAAGAGTTAAGAGATTACGAATCGCAACTGCAATTTACTCTCGATCCTTCCAAGCTTCCTACTAGCGGAGTTTTGAGCTGGCCACTCGATAAAATATATGTGACGCAGATGTTTGGGAAAACGGCTGATTCCAAAAGACTTTATGCTTCAGGTAGCCACAGCGGCGTGGACTTTAAGGCGGGAGTAGGTACTCCGGTCAAAGCAATGGCGGATGGAACGGTAATGGGAGTCGGCGATACTGATGCCACTTGCATCGGCACCTCGTTTGGCAAGTGGGTATTTATAAAATATAACAATGGTCTCTCGAGCGCTTATGGACATTTGTCGCTTGTCAAGGCTTATGAAGGGCAAAAGGTGGCAAGGGGAGAAATAGTGGGCTATACTGGCAATACGGGGCATACGACGGGTCCGCATCTGCATGTATCTGTTTATGTAAGCTCCGCGACTAGTGTTCAAAAGCGGCCGAGCACGACCTGCGAAGGCAGAGTATATACGATGCCACTAGCTCCTACAGCCGCATATCTTGACCCTCTGTATTATTTACCAAAATTGTTTTAATTTATGGAAAAAATACCAAACAAAGGAAAAAATTTAATAATAAAAGCAGGGGGAAAAAATTACGAACGTATTCCGATAAGAACGCATGTCATCCAAGAAAGCGATGACATTGTTGATGTTGTTGTCAAGTATGCTGGTTCGCATCTTTTGAAAAATGACATTCTTTTTGTCAGCGAGAGGGTAGTGGCAATCACGCAGGGCAGAGCGTTTCCGATAAAAGATATTCATCCATCGCGTCTGGCTAAATTTTTAGTAAAATTTGTGCATAAATCGCCTTATGGGATTGGTCTAGGTAGCGAGTGGACTATGGAGCTCGCTATTCGAGAAGCTGGCGTGGCGAGAATTCTTTTTGCGGCTTTTTGTTCGGCTGTCACGAAACCTTTTGGACTGCGCGGAGTTTTTTATAAAGTTGTCGGCAAAAATATAAATGCCATTGACGGCCCATGTTCTTATACACTGGCGCCTTTTAATGAATATGCAAAATTAGGGCCGTCTAATCCAAATAAAGTTGCGAAAGAAATTACAGCGAAAATAAAAAATCAGTGCGTGATAATCGACGCAAATGACCTTGGGGTGAATGTCTTGGGTCGTTCGGATAAAAAAATATCGGATGATTTCTGCGCGGCGGTTTTTAAAGATAACCCGTTAGGACAAACCACCGAACAGACACCTCTTTGTATTGTCAGAGCCATATAGTTTGTGGTAAAATTAAGCTATGAAAAATATTGAAAAAATACCAGCCCAAGGCTGGTCCGCCTTTGGCGAAAAAAACACGAAAGGCGGGTTTATACAATTAATAGTAATTATTATTGTTGTGCTTTTCCTGATGTATTATTTCAAAATCGATGTAATCAAAGTCTTAGATTACATACGCAATTCTTTTATTGATATTGCCAATTGGTTTAAGAATCTATTTGGTGGCGCAAGGTAGTGTGAAGCAGATTGCGCAAGCATTATTGGTCTCAAGGCGCATTGTGCGTACATTAAAATGTCGCACAATGCGCCATATGTTTTAGGTCGTCTTAACGACCTAAAACATATATTGTGCGACACTGGTATATTCTATCTGCACGAACTGGAAAGCTCGTAGCCCGCTTTTTCTGCTTCCTCTTTAGTCGCAAAATAGACCTTGTTTTCTTGTTTGATATCTCTGCCGGCAGAACAGCCGATTGAATAATATTTTGTTCCCCTGTTTGAGGCGAAAAAGTTTTTGCCGGACACATTTTCTTTTTTAGTAGAATTTATGACTGAAATTACGTTTGCTGGCTGATTTTCAGCTTGATTTGTATATTCTATTTTTATGCCTGATGACTCGTCTTCTTTAGACAATCTGCCCAGTTCAAATGAGCCCAAACCTACTAAAATTACGATAATAATTGTCAAAATATCCTTCCCCTTCTCGCTCTCAATGAATGCCTTGATTTTTTCCATAGAATGAATTATACTTGATTTTGTTATTGAATTATATAATAACTAGCTACTAGAAGCTATAACCTAGAACCTAATTATATGGCACATAGAAAAGCTGGCGGTACAGCCAAAAATTTAAGAGACTCGAATCCACAATACTTAGGCATCAAGCTTTATGACGGCGAAAAGGCTCAACCTGGGTCTATTATCGTTCGCCAGCGCGGCACAGTGGTTATGGCAGGGACAAATGTCGGTTTAGGCAAAGACCACACTATTTTCGCTCTCAAAGACGGCACAGTCAAATTCAGCTCTCGTCGCAAAACTTCTTTCAACGGCAAAACTGTCGTAAAGAAAATGGTGAATGTAATTTAGTTTTATATTTTCTCCACAATCAATTTAAACGAAGACTTTTTGCCCTTGATGGAAATGGGAATTTCATGCTCCCCTGTTTCTTTTATCGGTTTTTCTAGCGCGATGAATTCTTCGCCGATGTCGGCGTGATTTTGCGCTTTCATGGCTTCAACTATTTCTTTTTTATGAATTTGGGCGAAAAGATGCCCTTTTTCATCGGTCTTAGCTTTTAGCGTGATAGTTTTTCCTTTTATCTCTTCCAAGTTTTTCAAGAGCAGACTCTCCTGTACTTCCCTCTCTATTGCTATGCTTTTCTTTCTTTTTTCTAATTCCGCGATTGCTTTCGGTGTTGCCGTCTCGGCTAATTTTCTCGGTAGCAGAAAATTTACAGCGTAGCCGTCATTTACTTCTTTTATATCGTATTTCTTCCCCACTCTGGGTACATCTTGTAAAAATATAACTTTCATATTTACTTTACAACTTTATGAGCTTTATAACTTTCCACTAAGCAATATCTCCACCGCTTTATCCAACTGCGGATCTTTTTTATTATCCAAATCTTTTTGAGTAATTTCTACTGGGTAATCAGGAGTCAGTCCCTTTTTTTCAATTAAGTTTCCATTCGGTGTGAGCCATTTAGCCACCGTAATTTTCAAAAGAGTGTCAGGAGTAATTTTTATAGGCTCTTGCACCGAACCCTTGCCGAAACTCTTTGCGCCCACTAATTTCGCTTTTCCGTGGTCCTGCATCGCGCCAGCGACGATTTCCGACGCCGAAGCGGAGCCGTTATCTATCAGAATGACAAATTTCAAATTTTCATTAAAAACATCATAACCTTTGCTTCTGAATATCTCCGGCTTTTTATCATCTCCGTAGTCTTCAATTACGACGGTTTTACCTTTCGGCAAGAACCAGCTTGCTATATCAACGGCTGCGTCCAAATATCCGCCCGGATTTCCCCGTAAATCAAGTAGCAATTTGTTAGTTTTAGATTCAGAAAATTGCTTGAGCGCATTGCGGAAAAGATTCGTCGAGTTGGCGGAAAAACTATAAAGCTTTATGACAAAAACGCTGTCCGTCCGAAGTTCTATGTCTAAAGTCGGTATGTTTATAATACCCCTGACAATTTTTATCTCTTTCGGATTTTTTTCTCCTTCCCGAAAGATTGTAAGCGCAACCGAAGTTCCTATTTCTCCCCGTATTAATTTAATTGCTTCCTCAATTCCCAGACTGCTGGTTACTTTTTCGTCAATTTTTAAAATTTTATCGCCGGGCTTGATGTTTGCTCTGTACGCCGGAGTGTCTTTGAGCGGCGCTATGACTGTTAATATTTTATCCTTAATACCAACTTCCATTCCGACTCCGGAGAAATTACCGGCTATTTCATCTTCAAATGATTTTGCTTCTTCCGGAGCAAAAAATACGCTGTATGGGTCATTCAAAGAGTCCATAAGACCTGAAATGGCCCCATAAACCCTGTCTTGGTCGGTTATTTCCTCAGCCTTTGGATACTTTTCATTAATTGTGTTCCAAACTTTCCAAAAAGGAGAAAAATCAGCATCTGTCGCGACTTGTGTCTCTTTATTTGAAAGATCTGTTACTTTTTCTATTTCCGGACGGCTATTTTTTCCGAAAGAAACACCTAAAAGGAAAGATATGGAAACAAGCAAAACGACTCCAACGATATATCTTGTTTTTGAAAATTGTTCCATAATGATTGAATGTTTACATTTTTTCCTCCGCTTCAAACTTATTTTCAGAAAAATTGTCGAAGGTTTCCCCCTTTTTGGTTTCTTTTGTTTTATATTCTTTGTACAGCACAAAGCTGATATAAATCAGCCCAATTCCGGAAATAGTTGTCAAAACATCTTTCCAAAAGTACGGAAAACCAAGGTGCGGCAATATTGCCACCCAAACACCCAAAACCAAAAACACATATGCTTTAATCATAAGTACATTGTATTTCAAGAACCCTCAAAATGCAAATCATTTGAAATACTCAGGTGTATATATAGACATCCAATCCAGAAGCTGTCGCATGACGGTAGAGGCGCTGACGCTGTTGGTTTTTGGTCCGGCTTCCATCATTACTGTGAAAACATATTTAGGGTTTTCGTACGGGAAAAAACCAATCACCCAGGAGTTTACTTTGGTATTCCCGACTCCGAGCTGGGCTGTGCCGGTTTTTGCGGCAACTTGCGCGTAAGGCACATTTAAAGCTACCGCTGTGCCGTAAGTGACCGCTTGCCTCATGCCGTTATGCGCAACATCAAAATATTCTTTTTTTATGTCCACGATTTCTTTTTTTTCTTCCATTCCCCTGTCTCCTAAAATAAAATGCGGAGTAACAAGTTTGCCAAAAGATGCGATTGCTCCGGTGGCGCGCGCCATTTCCATAAGCGTAACTTGAAATCCGTATTGTCCGATTGCGGTATTGTATGTATCTCCGATGCGCCAAGTAGAGTCCGTTTTGAAATTCTGCGCTTTCCACAGAGGAGAGGGAATTGTACCCGATGTTTCGTCCGGTAGGTCAACGCCAGTTTTTTCCGCTATGCCAAAAAGTCTCGTATATTTTCCGATATTTTCTATTCCCAAACCTCTCTGGTCTTCGAATCCTCCTCCAACTGCATAGAAATAAATGTCGGAAGAAACAGCCAAAGCCTGCGCCATATCCGTCCAGCCGTTTACTCTCCAGTCTTTAAAAACGCTTTTTTGATCCGGGAAATAAGGATTAGGGATTGAAATAGAACCAGTCGAAAGAATTTTTTTATACGGGTCAATAATGTCTTCTGTTAAAGCGCCCAAACTAAAAAACGGCTTCATGATTGAACCCGGAGTATAAAGTCCCGAAACGGTCCTATCAAGAAAGGGCTTTTTCTTATCTGTCAAATACTCATTGATTTTATTTTCATCTTTCCCTAGTGATAGAATTTCGGAATTATATTCAGGAAAGCTGACAGAAGCTATAATCTCTCCGTTTTGCGCATCCATTATAACTCCCGCTCCCCCTCCGAATCCGTTATCTTTGGATAAATTTTTTATGAAGTTGAACAACTGTGTTTGAATTCTAGAATCAATGGTTGTTTTCAAATCATTTCCCTTTTTTGGGCTGTTTATAATATTTTCTGAGTGTATAACCCCTTTTGCGTCTATTTCTATGATTTTTGAGCCATTTTCACCTTTTATATTTTTATCATATTCTTTTTCCAAACCATCTTTTCCCTCAAATTCTTCTTGCCAATAATTTCCCTGCGAGTCTTTGGTCGGATAGCTGACATAGCCCAAAACATGTGAAAATCCGGGCGACAGATAAGCGCGCGTATAAAGCATAGATAAATCTTCCGATTTTTTATTCCAAGCCAGTTCACGACCGTTTCTATCGTAAATTATTCCCCTCTCAGTAAAAATAATTGCTTTTTTTAAAATATTATTTTCGCTTCTTTTTCTGTAAGTATCTCCATTCTGTATTTGGAGATATATCAAACGAATTCCGAATATTAAAATCATACAAAGAAAAAAAATACCCAAAAAATTAATTGTTTTTTTAGGAATCGGTTTTTCTATCCGGCCTTCAAACTGCTGGCGGTCAAAATTTTGTATATTTTTTGAATCCAGAAAAATTTCGTCCGGTTCTATGAAATTAGTCTTTGTCCTGTTTTTTTTGAATTTGCGAAAAGTCATCTTAATTTCTTTTTAAATAATTCTAAAATTATAAAACAAACGAGTGCCGTACCAAAAGAAACAAAAACCATATTGAAAAATTTCGGCTCAGACGTTCCGTAAAGCAGGTCTGACAAAAGAAACAGAAACACAGCTTCTAGAAAAAAAGGAAAATATGCCATACCCGCGATCCCTAAAATCACCGACACCCCAAAAGGCATATAAAGCACAGACAAAAGCAATATAATAGAAGCTAAAATTCGCATCAACATGCTTCTATCTTACACGCTCAAGACAAAATAACAAAATTTAAATTTTTTTCATAATAGTATAATAGACACGACCGTTGCTATTGTGTTATCTGTTAATTTTCGGCGAGTTGGGAAGCCAGACCTGTGTAATTCTCCGGTGTGATTTTTAGGAGTTCTTTTTTTACTTTTTCGCTTACATCAAGAGCGTTTATGAATTTATGAATATCGGCAAGAGTGATTTCTTTTCCGCGGGAGAGTTCTTTTAATTTTTCATAAGGCATTTCTGCTCCCTCGCGGCGGAGAATTGTTTGAATCGCTTCGGTGATGACTTCCGGATGAGCATTCAAATCTTCTTTTATTTTTTCCTCATTTACTTTTATTTTGCTCAATCCTTTCAAAAGCGAAGTATAAGCTAAATAAGAATGTCCGAAAGCCGTACCGAATGTGCGTTCTACGGTAGAATCCGACAAGTCGCGTTGAAGCCGAGAAATAGGAAGTTTGCGGGCAAAAAATTCAAACAAAGCGTTTGCTATACCGAGATTTCCCTCGCTATTTTCAAAATCAATCGGGTTTATTTTGTGTGGCATTGCCGAAGAACCAATTTCACCTTGGACGGCTTGTTGTATCAACCATTCGTCACTAATATAGTGCCATATATCTTGGTCAAAACCAATTAGAATAGTATTAATTCTGCGTACGCAATCAAAAATTTCCGCTTCACTATCATGAGGGTCTATTTGAGTTGTCGGGATATTTAATTCTAATTTTATTTTTCTATTTTTGTTTAAGTCACTAATGAAATTTTCAGCAAATTTAATCCAATCAATTTTTGGATAAGCCACAACATGAGCATTGAAATTCCCCGTTGCTCCACTAAATTTTACCGAAACTTTTATATTTTTTAGAATCTGAAGCTGCTTGTTTACTCGAGTTGCAAAAACTTGCATCTCTTTGCCGAAAGTCGTAGGACTTGCAGGCTGTCCGTGAGTTCGGGAAAGCATAGGCAAATCTTTATGTTTTTTAGCAATCGCTCCAATAGTTTCGGTTATTAAAGTAATTTTAGGAATTATTACATACTCCAAAGCATCGCTTAGCATCATTCCTCGAGCAGGAGTATTTATATCGTATGAGGTAAGTCCAAAATGTATCCATTCCATACTGTCTTTGAGCGATGTTTCCGAAAGGCTGTCTTTTATGAAGTATTCCACCGCTTTCATATCATGGTTTGTAGTCTCTTCCAACTTTTTAATTTTTTCGTAAGAAGCGGTATTAAATTTCTCGTAAATATTTCTGACTGTTTTTATTTCTTCCGGCTTAAATTTTCTTAAAGCCGTTTTTCCTAAAAGGGATAGCGCAATCAAGTATTCCCCTTCCACTTGCACTCGATATTTCATGAGAGCTTCCTCCGAGAAATACGGCGCGAGTTCGCGAGTTTTTTCAAAATATCTTCCGTCTAATGGGTTAATTGCATTTTCTCTCATTTTTTCTTTTTTATATTCTTTGTAAGTCTATCCATTATCGGCTGTGAAAAATCATGGTTAAAAGGCTTACCGGTTATTGTCTCATAAATTTCAATATAACGCCTAGAGAGTTCGGCTATCAATTCTGCCGGCGCTTTTGGCAATACTTTATCTTTATACGGGTCGCAGTGGTTATTAAACCAAAGTCTAAAAAATTCTTTATCAAAATATTCAGGCTCTTCACCTTTACTAAATCGTCCCTCATAACTAGGCGCTTTCCAATATCTGGAAGAATCAGGCGTGTGAATTTCGTCGATTAGTGTAAGTTTGCCGGCAGAATCTATTCCAAATTCGTATTTTGTGTCTACCAAAATGAGTCCGTGCGAAAGCGCTATTTCCTGTCCCCTTTTAAACAAAGCTTTTGCCTTTTTTTCAACTTCAGTTATCATTTCTCTCTTCATTAAGCCTTCAGACACAATTTCGTCCGGGGATAAAGTGCGGTCATGCGCTTCAAATTTAGTGGAAGGAGTGAAAACCGGCTCCGGAAGTTTTTGATTTTTTTTCATTCCTTCCGGCAAAGTAAAATTACCGAAATTTCTCTTACCTTTTTGATAATGCGACCAAAGTGAAGTGGAGGTAACGCCAGTGATATATCCCCGCACTACTGCTTCAATAGGAAGCGGCTCGCATTTTTTAACGACTAGCACATTTGGGTCAGGAGTGCTCAAAACATGATTTTGGATTATATCTTTTGTTTTATTAAACCAAAACAAGCTGATTTTGTTTAGCACTTCGCCCTTGAAGGGTATGAAGGCGATGTTTCTATCAAAAGCGGATATTCTGTCTGTGGCGACAAGAGTGATATTGTTTTTCCCGACATAAACATCTCGGACTTTCCCAACTTTCTTTTCTCCAAGCTCAGGAAAATTTGTCTCCTTTATTACATCATCTATGTGTTCTTTGATTGTTTCTATTTGCATAATTAAAAATTTATTTATAATTATTTCCCCGGCGGCATCAAAATTATTTTTTCCGGTTCAAAAATTACTTGCCTCTCACCCTTTTCTACGACACCAATATCTGCCAACTCATATCCTACATTTTTGCCTATTTTCAATATTTTAGCAACTTCCTGCTCTTCTGCAAAAATATAGTAGCCGACTCCCCAATTGAAAGTCTTCAAGCAGTCTTCTATTTCCACGCCGAGAGTTTTATGAAAATATTCCATCAGTGGCGGAATTTTGAGCCAAGAATGGATTCGATAAGTAAACGGTCTTTTGTCAAAAGCGATTTTTCCGACCCCGTCGCCAGTTCCGGGCAAGAAAGTGTGGATTTTAACTTTTGCTTCAAGCAAGGCTTCCACAAGCGCTACATATGAACGAGTTGGAATGAGCGCCTCTTCACCCAAAGTATTTCCATTTGGCAGTCTAGTCAAAAATTGCTCAGGCAATTCCATTGCTTTTTTTATTACCAAACTAATTCCGTTTGCATGGAGACCTGAAGAAGCTACCGCAATAATATGGTCTCCAACCGCCAGATCTTGTCCCGTAATTAAATTTTCTTTCGGAGCGACAATGCCGATGACCGAGCCGCTCAAGGCTACAATTTCCTTGACCGGTTCTTTTGGATTAATTAGATAAGTTACGCTGGCGGACTCTCCGGCCGGCAATGCCATGCCGACTTCTTTACAAATTTTCAAAAAGCCGTCTGCAAAATCCTGCGCTCTTTTTTTGTCGCCGTACCAATCGCTCCTGCTTGCTTCCAGTTGGTCTGTAAAAATTACCGGCATAGCGCCTTGAGCGATGACATCGTTGACTACAATCAAGGCTGTGTCTATAGCTATAGAGTTATAATATGATTTGCCGGTTTTTTGATACATCCACTCCGCAATCCAATTTTTATTTCCCAGGTCTTCCTGAGTCTGGCACCAGATTATGGATTCCCTGCCGCGATATTCAAATACCGCCCCGTGCGCGTGAGTCGCGTCTTCGTTGATAAATACACCTCTTTTGTTTGGAAATTTTAGAGTTTTTCTGCCCGCCTCAATCATCGCCATCTTAAATGGCTCCATGACTGTATAATCCACACCAGCTTTTGCATATTCGCTTTGTGGTTTTTTTGCCATTTTTTTATTTACTTTCTAGATATTTTTTAAATCCAAGCTTCAACAACTTTTCTCCTTTGGCTTCTGTTTCTTTTGAGAGTTTCTTTTTGTAGGCAATTAATTTCTTTTCTAAATCTTCATCAGAGGTCGCGAGTATTTGCACTGCGAGCAGTCCGGCGTTTTTTCCCGCGTTGATGCCGACAGTGGCAACAGGCACGCCGGGAGGCATTTGGGCGGTAGAAAGAATGGAATCAATTCCGTCCAAAGTTTTTGCTTTTGTTGGGATGCCGATGACGGGCAAAGTTGTGAGCGATGCCACTACTCCGGCAAGATGCGCCGCTCCGCCCGCGCCGGCGATGAAAACTTTGATATTATTCTCGCCTGCGCCTTTGACTAGTTTATGCACATATTCCGGACTTCGATGCGCAGAAGCCACAGTTATATCATGGGCTATACCGAATTTTTCCAGCACCTTCGCCGCCTCGGACATCACTTCCAAATCCGTATCCGAGCCCATAATTATGCCGACTTTGATGTTTTTCATATTGAGTATATATTAGCAGAAAATTTTTATAAAACAAATAGAAAAGGCGTCGATGGAGCCCTTTCTATGAGACTCCCGACGCCTTGAATTTTACGAACCCATCGAGTTCGTGGGGGGGGTTACTCTACCCCCATCCCCTGATCGTGCTGGTTTGCCGCAATGTCCGTCACGGACATTGCTAGCGTGGCTGCGATGTCGGGGAAGCCCGACACCGAACCTTCCTGCTTTTTCTCAAAAATTTCTTTCCACCACTTCTCAAATTCAGGTAGGGTGGGATTATTCATTGTAATGTAGAAATGGATACGAGCGATATCTTCTTTTTCCATAGTTTTTTACAAAGACTCTCTTTGGTTTTGGTTGTTTTTTCACTATCGAAAGAGCCTTTGTTCTCCAAGAGATTACCACGAGTTTACTTTTTGTCAAACCTAAAATACAAGGCAAGACCTTGTATTTATTTAATGCTTAAAATGTCTGAAGCCAGTTGTGACCATGGCAATTTTGTATTTGTCTGCCATATCTATAGAAGCTTGGTCGTTTTTTGAGCCACCTGGCTGTATAATCGCGCTGATGCCGTTCTTTGTGGCGAGTTCTACGCAGTCGGGGAAAGGGAAAAACGCTTCCGAGGACATCACCGCGCCTTTGAGAGAAAATTTAAATTTCTTCGCTTTGTCTATTGTTTGTTTTAAGGCATCAATGCGTGATGTCTGCCCGCAACCCATAGATATAAGCGCTCCGTTTTTCACAAGCGCGATAGAATTTGACTTTAAATGTTTTGTTGCGATAGATGCCACCAGCATATCCCCCATTTCTTTTTTGGTCGGTTTTCTTTTGGTGACTGTCTTTAGGTCAGATTCTTTTTCTACTTGCGTGTCTCTGTCTTGCGTTAGCATGCCAGTAAAACAAGTTCGCGTAAGTTTTCCGGGCAGAGACGGAGCCAGCCATTTCAAAACTCTGCAATTTTTCTTTTCCTTAAAAATTTCTAAAGCCTCCTTGGAAAAATCCGGAGCGATAATTACTTCCACAAAAAGCTCTTGCT
>MFTJ01000049.1:0-2373 GCA_001786805.1 Candidatus Nomurabacteria bacterium RIFCSPHIGHO2_01_FULL_39_10
AAATCGGGCAAAAAACCGCGCTTACTTTTGACGCAGTCCCTGACTTGCGCATCTCCGGTCTTGTAGCGGATATTGACGCTGTTGGCACTGTGTCGCAGGGAGTCGTGACTTATATCGTCAAAATAAGTTTTGATGCGCAGGATGACAGGATAAAACCGGGAATGAGCGTATCTGCCGAAATTATTACAGATGAGAAACAAGACATACTGGTGATACCAAACAGCGCGATAAAATCCCTGCCCGCCAATTCTGGGGCGGGGCAGGTCGGCAAAAATTATGTTGAAATGCTTACGGAATCTTCTGTCATTCCGAGTAAAATTTTCGTTGAGGTAGGTTTGGAAAATGACTCGAGAAGCGAAATTATTTCTGGAATTAAAGAGGGAGATGAAATTATTGTCAGAACTATCCTGCCTTCGGCGGGCGCGCCTGCAGCTTCCGCTCCCAGCATTTTTGGCGGAACCGGAGGCGCTAGAACTACTTCCGGCGGAGCGGTGAGATTCCAAGCGCGTTAACCAGATAGAGTCTAAGACTCTATCTGAAAATATTTATGATTGAAATAAAAAACATTATAAAAACCTACAAAACAGGAGATGTGGAATTTCAGGCTTTGAATGATATCTCTTTCACCATAAAAGACGGAGAATTTGTTGCTATTATGGGTCCTTCGGGTTCCGGCAAGTCAACATTGATGCATATTTTGGGAGCGCTGGATATTCCGACCAGCGGAACATATCTGCTTGATAAAAAAGATGTGTCAGTCCTTTCGGATGATGAACTGGCAGATATCCGAAGGGATAAAATAGGTTTTGTTTTCCAAGCTTTTAATTTATTGCCCAGAACTACGGTGCTCAGGAATGTAATGCTCCCTCTGGTCTACGCCGGCGTACACGGCGCAAAACGGATTGAGAGGGCAAAAGAGGCTCTAGAAGCCGCAGGCATGGACGAAGCTCATTTTCACCATATGTCCAACCAAATTTCCGGCGGGCAAATTCAGCGCGTGGCAATCGCCAGAGCATTGGTTAATAATCCATCGTTAATCTTGGCTGATGAACCGACAGGAAATCTAGATTCTAAAACAGGAGAAATTGTGATGGAAACTTTTCAGAAATTAAACAAAGAATTAAAACGGACAATTATTCTGATTACCCATGAACAGGAAATAGCCGAACATGCCGACAGAATTCTTTTTATAAAAGACGGAAAACTGGTCGAAGACAGGACAACGCGCAAGAAAAAAATTCTATGAAATTTAGAGACATAATACAAGAAACATGGAGCGCGCTTATGGCTAATAAGGTCCGCTCAAGTCTCACTATGCTCGGCATTGTCATAGGCATTGCTTCCGTCATTGCTATGGTTTCCATCGGCAATGGCGCCAAAGCTTCCATCCAATCAAGCATTGAAGGCTTGGGGTCAAACCTTTTGACAATTCTTCCCGGAGTTATCCAGCCGGGAAGAGGAATTGTTTCTTCCGGCCGCGGCAGCGCGCAAACACTCAAAAACGAGGACATTGATATTTTGAAAGCCATAGAAGGGGTCGCGGCCATATCCCCCGAAGTTTCTCGCCGATTTCAAATAGTTGCCGCCGGAAATAACACGAATACGACTGTGACCGGAGCATTGCCGGAATATCTTACAGTCCATAATTTAACGCTTGCAAACGGCAATTTTATTTCTGACGCTAATCAGCGGAGCATCGGCCGGCAGGCAATCTTGGGCGCCACAGTTGCGACCGATTTATTTGGAGATACTGAACCGCTTGGCAAAACTATCCGCATTAATAAAATTAATTTCAATGTAGTCGGGGTTCTGACCGCAAAAGGCGGAGTTGGATTTTCCGGTCCGGATGATATGATTTTCGTCCCTCTTTCTACAATGCAAAAAATTCTCTCGGGAGAAGATTATCTTTCAACAATATGCCTGTCCGTTGCTGATAAAAATAAAATGACAGAAGTAAAAGAACTTGCGACTATCGCGCTTTTGGAAAAACATCGAGTAGCCGAAGCGGATTTTTCAATAATTTCACAGGAAGATATTCTAGGAACACTTACTACAGTAATAGACACTTTTACACTCTTTCTAGCAGCAATCGCTTCAATTTCACTTTTAGTTGGCGGGATAGGCATTATGAACATGATGCTCACGACCGTAACTGAACGCACGAAAGAAATTGGTCTGCGAAAAGCAATCGGGGCAAAACGAAAAGATATAAATAAACAATTTTTGGCGGAAGCTGTGATGCTGACATTCATCGGCGGGATTATAGGGGTGGCGCTCGGCTGGCTTTTGTGTTTTGCGGTAACATCTACCGGACTTGTCAAAACTCAAGTTTCCTTGTCTTCTGTACTGCTCGCATTTGGAGTGTCCGCCGGC
>MFTJ01000049.1:2410-8845 GCA_001786805.1 Candidatus Nomurabacteria bacterium RIFCSPHIGHO2_01_FULL_39_10
CATTATTTTCGGCTATTACCCCGCCCGCCGAGCCGCTATGTTAAATCCGATAGATGCGTTAAGATATGAGTAATTATCCAATGAGAATCAATAAATATCTAGCAGACCAGAAAATATCAACCCGGAGAGGCGCGGATGAACTGATAAAACAAAAAAAAGTTTTTATCAACGGCAAACTTGCCGTGCTGGGCGATCAAGTCACCGAAAAAGATAAAGTGGAAGTGCGTGGCGCGGAAGAAAAAAAATATCTATATTATGCTTACAACAAACCAATCGGAATTGAGACGAATTCTCCGCGAGAAGATTTATTTCCATTAGGTAGACTGGACAAGGCTTCTCACGGACTTATGATTCTGACAAATGACGGACGCATCACCGACCAGCTTCTAAATCCAAAATATTTTCACGAAAAAGAATATGTGGTAAAAACTTTAAATAAACTGCGCTCAAATTTTAAACAAAAAATGGAAGCGGGAGTAAATATAGAAGGTTCACCCGCCGTGGCGGGGTATATGACCAAACCCTGCAAAGTGCAAATCCTGAACGATTTCGCTTTTCGCGTAACTCTAACCGAAGGTAAGAAACATCAAATCCGCCGAATGTGCGCCAACCTTTTCCAAGAAGTCGCCGACCTGAAACGCGAAAGAATTATGAATATAAAACTCGGCAAACTGGGCTCGAACTCTCTGCGAGAAATAAAAGGCGAAGAGTTGGCTAATTTCTTACCCCGCTTACTTGGCGGAGTCTAAATCAAGTACTTCAAAATAATTAAGAATACAGCTCGCTATGCGTGCCTATTGCAACAAATTCAAAATGATCATCGCCGAGTTCTTCGAAAATTGCTCGGATGTCACCTGTAATATTAATACTTCTACATCCCAACCATTCGCCTTCAAGTGGATGGTTGTTTAGTATTGGCTCGAACATATCTTCGCGGAATAATCTGACGCGTTCTTCAAATTTGTCCTTTATGGAAGCCGGCTGCTTTTTGAACATTTTCTTAAAATTCCGGTGATAAGTTAAAATCATGGCCAGAATTTTAAGAGCGTAGTGATTTCATAAAATCATCAACATTATGGAAGGGACCAATTATATTATCACCTTTTGCCCTATCTCTGCGCGTTTGACGAATAGCTTTTTTTAAGAAAGGCGACGGTTCGAGAAGTGAATAAGATATTGTCTTGGAACGAGCCAAATTCTTAAGAGAAGCGTTTATAATGGCAGAAAGAGTAAAACCAAGCTGGTCAGCAACTTTCTGCGCTTCGTGCTTTACTTTTGGGTCTATTTTAATACTTAATGCTGATGTTTTCATATACCTAAAGTATATACAAAGTAATTTATAAGTCAAGAGTACTTAACTTTTACGACCGTTAGAGTTAGGTAATTTCTACTTCTCTAAATCAAGTACTTCATCAATCCTAATTTGTTTGACGAATTCGGGCACATGGGAAACTAGAATCATTGCGCCGGTGTATTTGTTTAAGGCTTCGGCTATAACCGGCAAATGGCGGAAGTTTATGTGGTTTGTCGGCTCGTCGAGAATCAGAAGTCCGGGCTTTTGCAGAACTAGACGGGCAAACGCCACCAACCCCTTCTGCCCTTCGGAAAGGTCGCCAATTCTGGTGCAAATAAATTCTCCGGTAACCAGAAATCCCGCGGCGACAGAACGCATTCTCTCTTCATCTAATCTTTCCCCGCCCGCAAGCATCGCGCTGGAGAGCGACTGATACACCGTATCTTCAAAGTTAAGCGTAGAGAAATCTTGTCGGTAATATCCAATTCGAATCCCCTCTTTTACTTTCTCGCCGTCTGCGTGACCGGAAGCTAGCCTCTCTAGTAAAATCGTTTTGCCTATGCCATTTGGACCTTGTAAAAGCAGGTGCGTATTTTTATTCAAGGAAATTTTCGTTTTGTGTTTTACCACCTTACCGTTTTTCATAGTTGTGAAAGAAGAAATATTTAAAATCTCCCCTATCAAATCCGGCTGGCTCGGAATAGTAAACGGTCGGATAGCTCTATCTTCTTTACGAACTTCCACGATTTCTTCTTCCAGTTCTTCAGCTTTTTCGCGCATTCTTTTGGCAACTAGACGTAGTCGTCCGCCTTTATACGCAAAAACATTCGCCTGGTCTTTCTTTGCCTGAATTTCTTTTTGCAGCTGGGCATTTTTCATATTTTCTTTTTCCACTCGGGCAGTAATATCCTTGACCACATTAAAATAGTTACCGATATACTGTTCAATTTTTTTGGTATAAACATCAAGATAAAGCACAGCTTGCGTGAAAGCATTCAAAAATTTTGCATCGTGAGAAATAACTATCACAGTTTTCTTGTAATCAATTAAAAAATTTGTCAGGTGGGCAATCCCCGCCTTATCTAAATTATTCGTCGGCTCATCTAAAAGAAGCAAGTCAGGGTCTTGTATGAGCGCAGAAGCTAAAAGCAGGCGCGCCTGCTGTCCGCCAGAAAAAGTATTTATTTTTTTATCGTGTACTTTTGTGTGTCCTTTTAAATTGACTACTTCCAGCACATCATCAATCTTTGGGTCTATGTCGTATACTTTGTGCTTAAAACATTTTTCAAAAAATTCTCGGACACTTAAATTTAATTGATCTCTAGGAATCACTTGCCGCGCAGAAGCAATACTCACTCCTTTAACAACATTAATAATTCCAGATTCGGGAGTGTACGAGCCTGAAATTAAGCCAAAGATAGTGCTTTTGCCGGCGCCGTTCTGACCCATTAGGGTAAACTTCATACCCCGCCTCACCGTAAAGCTCACTCCATCTAAAATAGGCTTGTTCACCCCCCATTCAAATGAGACATTGTCAAATCTAACTATAGTTTCTTGGGTTTTTTGGTTTTCGTGCGGTTTTTTAGCCATTTATACAGATTAGCTTATTCGGCTTAAAAAGACTAATGCTTGACAAACTGGGTGCTTATATGCTATACTTGAAAGACAAAGTAGGTGCAAGAAGAGTAACATAGAGTCGATTTCTTAGGTATATCTATTTGTATTTAACAACTTAACTATAAAAATCAATGACTGGTACAATAAAAAGACTGACTCCGAAAGGTTTCGGATTTGTCACCGGAGAAGGGCTTACGAAAGATTTATTCTTTCATAGCAACGCTCTTGTCGGTGTAACTTTCGACGAACTCAAGGAAGGTGATGCTGTTTCTTTTGAAACAGAGGAATCACCAAAAGGATTGAATGCTGTAAACGTGCAACGCGCGTAAGCTTGTCCCGACCATTACGGCGGGAATTCACTCAAAATAAAAACCCCGCATTGCGGGGTTTTTATTTTGTATAAATTATTTTTATTCTTGAGTGAATTCTTCCCCCTTCGCCCACTTTTTTAATGTATCATAACCTGCTTCTCCGCAAATCCATTTACTTGTTTTTGTATTATAGAAAAAAGGCACCCCGCTGCAGAAATCCTTATCCAGTTCTAGCAAGCGCTTTTCGTTTTCTTTATTGTGCCAAACTTCCAAACTTTCCACTTTGATTCCCTCTTCTTTCTCTAAACGCTCCACCAGCGCATGCATGCTCACGCAATGCGGGCATTCAGTTCCATAAAATTCTAATAAGTGTGACATATATAAAGAAGTGGAAATTTGTTATTTAGAAAGCCTTGCGCAGGAAATTAGAAAATAAAGGAGGTACTCCGACTATTATTTTCTTGATTTCCGAGCAGTTCGCTGGCGAAGCTTCGCTAGATAGATTGCTTTATAAATAACAAATTTTCACGGACTATTTGGTTATTTTTGATAAACGAGATTTCTTGCGGGCGGCGTTGTTTTTCTTGATGACACCCTTTTGCGCCGCCTTATCTATCACGGCAAAAGCGTCTGATAGCATTTTCAGGGCTTCCTTCTTGTCCGTTTTGACGATTTTCTCAATCTTCTTGATTATCTCCTTCATCGCGCGCATTCTGCGGTCGTTAAAAGCCTTTTTGCGAAGAGATCCGCGAACCGCTTTTTTAGCTGACTGTGTTATTGGCATTTGAATAATATAGCAAAAAACCCAAAAGAATGCAATTTTAGCCTTGGTATTTTAGGCGGAATAAATATGTTATGATTAGTTCATGATTGGTGGCATACGAGGAAAAATAATACTGAAAAAGGAAAAGTTTTTAATAGTGGAAACGGCGGGAGTTGGATACAAAATAAATGTCTCCCCTGACACGGCTTCAAAGATAAAAAATGGGGCTGAAACGATGTTTTGGGTACACACTCATGTACGAGAAGATATTTTAGATTTGTATGGATTTTTAGATCGCGCAGAACTGGAATTTTTTGAAATGCTTATAAATATCTCCGGCATCGGACCAAAAGGAGCTCTCACTATTTTGGGAGTGACATCAATAGAGACTCTGCGTAAAGCAATCGGCACGGGTGACATCTCATATCTGACAAAAATTTCCGGCATCGGCAAAAAAACGGCGGAAAAAATCGTGATCGAGCTGCGCGACAAAATGGCAAACGGAATGAGCTCCAAGGGAGACAGTTCTATGCAGGGAGAATTAGACGCGCTAGAGGCGCTTAAATCTTTGGGTTATTCTCAAAACGAAACGCGAGACGCGCTCAAAAAAGTTGCCACCGATATGAATACTAATGCGAAAATAAGGGAAGCACTAAAAATACTCGGTGGTAAATGATACGAATATACTAATGTAACGAATGATTCGAATGGCTACGAATAATAAAGTTGGTGAAAAAGTTTTGTATCCTGAATTATCTTACCAAATTACTGGTATATTATTCGATGTGCATAATGAATTAGGACCATACGCTAGAGAAAAACAATACGGCGATTTAATAGAAGAAAAACTAAAAGAATCTAAAATAGAATATGAAAGAGAAAAAAGTATCGGAAGCAGTGGAAATGTTTTAGATTTTATTATGGATGAAAAAATAATCATAGAACTAAAAGCTGTGAGAATCTTAACCAGAGAACACTATAGGCAAATACAAAATTATCTACAAAGTACTAAGTTAGATTTAGGTTTGTTGGTAAATTTTAGAAATAAATATATAAAACCAGCGAGAATTATTCGTATTAATTCGTAGATTCGTATTATTCGTTAATTCGTTCTATGTTTATTCGTATCCATTCGCAAATTTGTATTATTCGTTAATTCGTATGTTTAACTAACTATATGCCAGAATTACCTGAAGTTGAAACAACTACAAAAGGATTAAGGGGGACGATTGTTGGACTGACAATAAAAGACGTTTGGACTGATTTGGCGACCAAAGACAAGCGGCAACGGGAAGCAATAGCCAATCCTAAATATTTTCCTGTTTTCAAAAAAGAAGTTCTGGACAAGAAAGTTTTATCGGTGGAAAGACGAGCAAAAAATATTTTGATAAATATTTCCGGAAATAAAACAATTCTTGTGCATATGAAAATGACTGGACATTTGATGTATGGCGATTATAAAAAGGATCCTATAAACCGTTTCATTCACTTTACGATAAGTTTTAATAATGAAGATAAATTATATTTTTCTGATGCGCGCAAATTCGGAAAAATTACTTTATTAGATACAAAAACAGCGCATGACACTAAACACTTAAATAACATCGGCCCGGAACCGCTGGAAAAAAAATTTAAGCTGAAGAGTTTTTTACAGCGGTTCAACCGCTGTAAAAGCAAGAAAATAAAAACAACTCTGATGGATCAAAGCGTCATCGCAGGCATAGGCAACATTTATTCAGATGAAATACTCTGGCGGGCGAGTGTGAATCCAGAAAGAAAAGTATCTGGTTTAAAAGAAAAAGAATTGAAACTAATTTTTGCCGCAACCAAAGAAACCCTGAAGAAAGGCATAGAATTTGGTGGAGATTCAATGTCCGACTACCGCAACATTCACGGCCTGCCGGGAAAATTCCAGCTGCATCACGAGGCTTACAGACGCACAGGAGAAAAATGCAGGAAAAAGGGTTGCAAAGGCATAATAAAAAGAAAAGTTATAAACGGTCGAAGCGCGCATTTTTGCTCAGTACATCAAATATAAAAAAGAAATATAAAATTAAGAAAGCCTTTCGCAGGAGCTTAGAAAATAAATGAGGTAATCCGAATATTATTTTCTTGAGCGACGAGAAGTTCGCTGGCAAAGCTTTGCCAGATAGATTGCTTTATAAATTTTGATATTTCTTTTTTATAAATCATAAAACGGTAAAAAGCACTATCCCAAGCGCCACAGAGACATTCAATGATTCTTTTTTGCCTCGCATTGGAATTTCGGCGATTATGTCGCATTTTTGGAGAACATTTTTCGGTATGCCGGTTACTTCTGCACCGACAATAAATACATTTTTGTTTTTTAACTTCACTTTTTTGTAATCAATAGAATTTTTTGCTTGCTCTATGCCAATAATTAAAAATTTATCTCGTTTTAATTTTGCCAAAAGCGGGGAAACATTTTT
>MFTJ01000049.1:8907-24365 GCA_001786805.1 Candidatus Nomurabacteria bacterium RIFCSPHIGHO2_01_FULL_39_10
TTCTGCCGAATCTATCCAGTGGCGCGGGCGTATAGCCAGTCAAATAAATTTTATTTACCCCCGCCGCATCAGCCGTGCGAAACATTGCTCCGACATTTTGCACGCTTCTAACATTGTGAATTATTAAAATGTTTTCTTTAATGGCGTTCATTTTCTTACAGATTTTGTTGTAAAAAATTGCTTCTAATAATTATAATTACGAAAAACTAATTTAAAGCTTTATTTCACAAGGTCAGAAAAAAGGCTAATAAAAGCCTCTAAAAAGTTAGAGTATAATAAGTGTTAACTGAAGCCCCATTTGAGTTAACTATAGATAATTCTCTTAATTCTTTTAGATCTTTATTTATAGTTGCTCGTGGTATTCCTTTTAATATTTTTTGACAATCGTGCATCGTTAGCTTGCCTTTTATTAATAGAGAGTTAATAATCTTTTGGGCATTCTGGTATATAAACAGCCAATATTGTTTTATTTTCATATTCAATTACATGATATTCGGGACGCAACACAAAACTCATTTTGTTGTTAAAATATTCGGTAAGTTTCGTTTGCATTAAATCTAGATTTTGACAACCAACAACAGAGTTAGATTCTTGGCTTACACCAAATACAACAAGTCCTCCGCCCTTTCTATTAGCAAAGGCAGATATTGTCCTCCAAATATCATTTGGAACATTTTGTCTGGCAGTTTTAAACTCTAGGTCTGGTAATTCACTTGATAATTCAAGTCCATATTTTATTTTTTTAACAATTTCTTCTTTAGTCACAAATTAATTGTATCATACAAAACGATGAAATTTCCTTTGGATTCTTTTAATAAACTTCTTTCTGATAACACTTTTCACAATAAATAATTTCCGGCCGGTCTGGAGAATAAGAAGTCTCAAATTCATTTTGACACCCTTCCTTCATGCACTTTCTATGCCAAAGTTTGAGCGGATTTCGTTTTTTCAGCCTTTGGTAATGGCGGCAATTGGGGCAAATTTTTGGCAAGGGAAGGTTCATTCTTTGATAGAACTGTAGTTCAGCCGGAATAATTTTAAAGGCTTCAGTACAACTCGCCGCGCAAAAGGCAAGATGTTCATTTGTGCTGGCATGTTCGCATTCAATAACTTTGCCGACTACATTTTCTTCCACTTCCTTTATGCTGTTTGGGATATTCTCCGTTCCAATATCTATTTTATAGTTTCTTTCTTCTTTTTCTTTCCACTTGTACCCCCGCTTTTCCGCTTCAACTTTGTCTAAAGGAAAATACTCCTGCGCAATGGTTTCGTTATAGCAAAACGGGCTAAGTGCAGACGGAAAAAATTCTCCATATTTATATATTCGACCTTTTTGGTCAATATACGGCATATCGTCCATATGCTTGATGAGCTTTGGGACTAACTTTTCATATTCTTCTTCGCTGTATTGTTTGTTTAAAATACAATAATTCTTGGAACGCAAACCAACACAGCCGAAAAGATTGGAGGAACTAGAACAAAAATCCGAATAAGAAAGATTGTTTGATTCTCCGCATGTATTGGAAAATCTTACATTGTTTACTTTCCAAAACCCGATGTAATCATAACAAAGCTCTAGAAATTCGCAGTAATTTACATCTTGAACATCTTTAGCTCCGATTAGCTGCTTGCAATACTTGATATCTTTGCACTCTTTGACATCAAAACTTTGAATAACATTTTTTGATTGAACAATATGATCACCTTCCACTTCCGTTGAATACAATATGGTGCTAAATTTATGAGGGAATTTCAGCTTTAATTCTTGGAATTTTTTCGCGATTTCATCAAATCCGGCACGCCCGTTTTTAATAAATTTTTCCTTTTTTCTGGCATACTCTTCCTTGGTGTGTTGCTGATTAAAAATGTTATATTTTTGTCCGCGCAGTCCTGCACATCCGATACAGTCTTGGCAATTCTTACAATCAAAACAATAAATCATGTCTAGAGAATTTGAACAATCCTGGCAAAAAATGGAATGCGATAACTTTTCGCAGTCAATACACTCATAGCAGTATTCACTCTCGCGTATCAAATAACTATCAACACAATATTTGGATTCATACGGAGAACCATAAAGACAATTCTCAATATCAATGGAGCCGAAACATAAATATGAATCTTTGGCATTGCCGACATAATTGCAATAATCGGAATTTTTTGCGTTGATGGAGTTAAGGGCTGACCTTGGCACTTTAGACAATAAAAAGGAAAATTGCGACAAAAAAGGCTGAGAAAAATCTGCTTCTTGCTCAAAATCCATCGGGTCCCATTTGTCGCCCCACCAGCACGACGAGCAATATACCGGAAAAATTTTTTCTTTTGAGTAAACGGAAATAATCGGTTTCTTGCATAAGCCGCATTCACGGTGGTAAAGATTGCGTTCATTCCTGACACTAAAACGCCTTTGCATTCTGCATTGCGGGCAGAAAGTCGGTGGCGGAACTTTCAGTTTTTCGTAAAAATTAAAATCTTCTTGTTCTATGATAAATTTACTGCGACAATTCTGACATATTCTTTTTTCATTTTCATTGCTCATACCTTTTTTGCAACCCGCCCCGTACGAAGCTCTGCTTTCGTTCGGGGTTTTGATAGATTTTCGTTTCGGAATTCATAATGTTTTATTTAAAAAGCTTTGCTTGAACATCTTCTAATTTTTTAGGTTTTTGAGTTTCTTGCGATTCTTCAACCTCTTCAGGAACACCGATCGCTTTTTTAAGCGCATAAGGTAATTTCTTAAAAGTTGCTTCAAACATATTCATGGCTGTAGTGCCGCGGAGCGCGGCCGCCGGATGAAGCATTGGAAGGATAAAATATGTATCCGCCTGAAAAAGCTTGCCTTGATCGCGGGTAATCTTGGCTAACGGCAGAAAATAATTCATGGAAAATCTGCCGAGCGGCACGATCATTTTGGGAGCGATAATGTCTATCTGCCGGGCAAGATATGGCTTGTATGCTTCAATTTCTTCCTGGCTAGGGTCGCGGTTCTCCGGCGGGTGGCGCTTCACAATGTTGGTAATATAAACATCGTTTTCCTTCCAGCCAAGTTCTCTGATGTTTTTTCTAAGCAATTGTCCCGCTCGGCCAACAAATGGCCGTCTCTCGCGGTCTTCATTCATGCCCGGGGCTTCGCCGATGAAAAGAATATCGCAGTCAGAATTCCCTTCCCCGAAAACGAGATTTGCCCCCATTAACGGAAGCGTTTTGTTTCCCTCCATTTCTTTCTTTAGTTTATCTAATTCGGTAGCCTTATCCATGTCTCTAATTATATACTCTTTTTCCACCCCGCCTAGCTCGGGCGGGGCAAAAATTTCTTGCCCTCACCTTTTTATGATAGGCAATCGCAAACCGGTGCGCTTCGCTGTTTGCCAGTAGTATTTCTCTTTTGTATTTTAAACCAAATTTTTCATCGCCCATAATGGCTTTTGGTTTATGCTTTTCGTCTTTAAGCACAGAAACTACGGGGATGACAAGGTTAAACCTTGTCAAAACAGATTTGGTAATATTAATTTGAGCGATTCCACCATCTACAACTATCAGATTCGGATAAGTCCATTCTTTATGCGCCAAACGTCTTTCCAGCACTTCTTTGAGCGCGCCTGTGTCATTTGTATTATTTTGAGCTTTTATCTTGAATTTTTTATATTCACTTTTTTCCGCTTCACCATTTTCTACTACTGTCATAACCCCCACCATATTTTTGCCGCCCATGTGGGCAATGTCATATGCTTCTATCCTGAAACCGGAGCCCATGCTAATTTTTTGTTCCCGAGGGTCCCACTTTGAGCCCAAAGCGCCCAAAGAAGGGCGCAGGGGCAAAAAATTAGTATGGGCTCCGGTTTCACTTTTTATTAAAGCAATATCGTTTATATGCTGTAAAGCAAAAATTTGTCTTTTTATCTCGCCTGCTTTTTCAAATTCGCAATTTTTCGCGTATATTTCCATTTCTTTTTGTAAATTTTTCAAAATTTGCTTCTTTTTTCCGGCAAAAAATAATTTGATATTTCTAATGTTTTGCAAATACATTTTTCGGTCATTTAAATCCGGCACCAAATTTATTTGCTGATAAAATTCCATATAATTCTTGCTTTTGTCGTCTAAAAACGGAAAAATTCTACGGATTATTTTCATGGCTTCGCGAAGCTGAGAGCCATTTGTGAATGGTCCGTAGATTTTTGATATTATGACATTATTGATAATGTTAGAATGTTCTTTTAGGTTGCGAGTGCGAACAGTAAATACTCTGGGCAATTTTTCTTTCGTAATTACTACACTCAAAAAACTTTTATCATCTTTCTCTTTAGTATTGTAATAAGGCTGATGTTTTTTTATTAGTTCTGCTTCGAGAATCAGAGCCTCCAATACGCTTTCCGTATCTTGGTAATCTATTTTGTTTGCTTCTTGAACCATCTTTACAATAATTGGCCCCCTAGTTTCAATCAGACCTGCCCCGTAGGAAGCTTGCTTTCCTTCGGGGTTTTTACCAAAGTAACTTTTAACTCTGTCGTGCAATGAAGTAGCTTTGCCGATATATAAAATTTCCTTTCCTTTTTGAAAAAAATAAACCCCGGGGTTGTCAGGTATTTTTATTTTTTTAAAATATTTTATGTCCATATTATTTTCTGAGAGCTTTTTTGAGATATCTGCCTGTATACGATTTACTATTTCCCGCCACTTCTTCCGGTGTGCCTTTGGCGACCAAATTTCCGCCATTCACTCCCCCTTCCGGACCTATGTCTATAATGTAGTCCGAACTTTTTACAATATCAAGATTGTGTTCAATGAGAACGACTGTGTTACCCTTAGTGACGAGTTTGTTCAAAACTTCCAAAAGTTTCTGCACATCATCATAGTGCAATCCCACAGTAGGCTCATCAAGAAGATAAATCGTCTTTTCAGTATGCATACGAAAAAACTCACTACTGATTTTCACTCTTTGCGCTTCCCCGCCGGAGAGCGTTGTCGCCGATTGGCCAAGCTCCAAATAACCCAACCCCACATCAAGAAGGGTTTGCAGTCTATCAGTAATTTCCGGGATATCTTTAAAAAATGTAAGTCCATTTTCTACGGTCATATGCAGAATTTCGTGGATATTTTTTTTCTTGTACTTCACCGTCAACGTTTCTTTATCAAAACGCTTACCGTTGCATACATCGCAAGTTACATAAACGGTGGGCAAGAAATGCATTTCTACCGCTATTTCTCCGTTGCCCTCGCAGGCTTCGCAACGTCCACCTTTCACATTGAAAGAAAATCTATTTGCTTTCCAGCCGCGAAGTCGGGCTTCTTCGGTTGAGGCAAAAAGGTCTCGGATATGAGTAAAAGCGCCGGTGTATGTCGCCAAATTTGAGCGCGGAGTACGTCCGATTGGAGACTGGTCAATTAAAATCGCCCGAGAGAGATATTCAGTCCCAGAAAAAGAAGAACAATTAAAAACTTTTGCTGTGCGGTATTTGCGGTCATAACGAGCCTGTAAATTTTTGTAAAGAATTTCATACATAAAAGAGCTTTTGCCGGAACCGGAAACTCCGGTGATGGAAGTCATTACCCCCAAAGGAACCTCCACATTCAAATTATTTATGTTAAAAATTTTTCCGCCAGCAATACGCAACGCGCCCTTGCCGATTCGACGTTTTTTGGGAACTTCTATTTTTGTTTCACCGCGCAAATAAGAAAGCGTGCGAGAATTATTTGTATTTCTTTTAGATGTGAGTAATTCATCTAAAAATCCGGACACAACCACTTGCCCGCCATGTACGCCAGCTTTTGGTCCGATATCTACGATATAATCCGAGGCATAAATAGTGTCTTCGTCATGCTCGACAATCAAAATGGTGTTTCCCAAATCCCTTAGATTTTGCAAGGTTTTTATGAGCCTGTCATTATCCCGCTGATGTAGACCAATAGTGGGCTCATCCAAAACATAAAGCGCGCCTACCAACCGAGAGCCGAGTTGGGAAGCCAGGCGAATGCGCTGGGCTTCCCCGCCGGAGAGAGTATTTGCTTTGCGGGAAAGCTGTAAATAATCCAGCCCGACATCGAGCATAAATTGGAGTCGAGCTTCTATTTCTTTGACCACCGGCACGGATATTTCTTTTTCCTGTTCGGAAAGTTTTAAATTTTTGAAAAATTCATGCGCATCAGCGATGGAAAGCGAAGCAAGGTCAAGTATATTTACACGCCTCCTCAAGGCAAGACCTTGGGCTCCCTTAAGGTCTTGCCTTTTTCCGCCGGTGTCAGCTGTTAAAAATACATTTAATGCCTCAGGACGCAAGCGCGCGCCGTGACAAGCATCGCAGGGTTCATCTCCCATAAAATATTTTGAACCGAGGCCGTTGCAAGCAGGGCAAGCGCCATACGGGGAATTGAAGGAAAAAAGACGAGGTTCAACTTCTGGAAAAGAGAAACCGTCATTCTTGCAGGCAAATTTTGCGGACATAATAAATTCGTTATCTCCTATCTTTATAGCAACTAATCCATCAGACTCAATTAATGCTCGCTCCAAAGCCTCTGACAGCCTCATTCTGCTCCCTTCTTTGTTGTCTGTAAATTCATGTACGGCAAAATGGTCCACCAATATATCAATGTTATGTGCTTTGTTTTTGGAAAGAGTAATTTGTTCGCGAAGCTTCTTCATCACGCCGTCCAAACGGATTTCCGTAAAACCTTTTCCGAGCAAATCATAAAGCAATTGATAATATTCCCCTTTCCTGCCACGAATTATTGGGGAAAAAATTTGTATTTCTGTTTCGTCAAAATCTACCCCCATTACTTTTCTTTTATTTTTCCTTGCTCCGTTAGAAATAGAACTTTTAAGTTCGTAATTTCTAATGGAGTCCAGAATAAAATTTAAAATTTCTTCGCTACTAAGTTTTTTAATTTCTTCACCGCACTCTGGGCAATGCGGATGCCCGATGCGCGCGTACATTACGCGCAGATAATCGTAAATTTCTGTGATAGTGGCAACGGTCGAGCGCGGATTGTTTGAGCGGGATTTTTGGTCAATAGAAATCGCCGGCGAAAGACCGGTGATTTCGTCCACATCCGGCTTTGGCATCTGGTTTAAAAATTGGCGCGCATAAGAAGAAAGCGACTCCACATATCTCCTTTGCCCTTCGGCAAAAATAGTATCAAAAGCGAGTGACGACTTCCCGCTTCCCGAAACGCCAGTAATCACCACCATTTTATTTCTTGGCATCTCTACATTTATGTTCTTTAGGTTGTGAGTTCTAGCCCCTTTTACTATTATTTTACTTGCCCCGTTTGAATTTTCACTTTTTTTTATCATAAAATTAAATACTGTTTAATGCCCTTTATTTATATAGCCTAAAAAGTAATTTTGAAAATTCTTCGGGGTCTGTGGTCATAAACACAACGACACCCGCCATTACTCATAGGGGGTGTAACACTTTTCAATCTAACACACTATTTTTTCTTCTCCAAACTTGCCTTCAAAACCCCGATTTCGTCCCGCAATATTGCCGCGGTTTCGAAGTCTAGCTCTTTGACCGCTTTATTCATTTCTTTCTCTTTCATTTTTATTATTTTTTCGTGAATCAAATTCTCAATCTCTTCGTCGGAAAGATAACTTTTCTCCGGAGTTTTTGTGCGTTCCGGTTTGGATAATTCTTTTTTGTAAGATTTTTTAAATATTTCCAAATCAAGTTTCAATTCTGCGTTTACTATTTTCCCGTGCTCGCTTTCTAACTCTTCGGTAATATCTTTTATCTTCTTCTTTATTGTTTTCGGTGTAATGCCGTGCTTCTTATTGTAAGCCAGTTGGATATTTCTTCGTCGAGCGGTTTCTTTAAGAGCATAATCCATAGCGTTGGTCATAATGTCTGCATAAAGAATAACTTTGCCCTCAGAGTTTCGCGCCGCGCGACCGATGGTTTGAATGAGGGAGGTTTCGGAGCGCAAAAAACCGGCTTTGTCAGCGTCTAGAATTCCAATTAAGGCAACTTCCGGCAAGTCTAGCCCCTCACGCAAAAGATTTACTCCAACTAAAACATCAAACCCCAAACCAAAGCCTTCGGCTTGGGACGGGGCAGGCTCTCCTTTTCCTCCACGCCTAAATCTAGAAAGTATTTTGATGCGTTCCATTGTCTTTATATCGCTATGTAAATATTCTGCTTTTATCTTTTTTTCCTTTAAGTAGGCAGAAAGGTCTTCCGCCATTTTTTTTGTTAGCGTTGTAGCCAAAACACGAAAACCTTTTTTAATTGTTTTTTCCGCTTCTGCTATAAAATTTGAAATTTGTCCTTTGTAATTTTCTTTCTCGCTCACCCGCCGCACAATCGTTTCCGGATCTACCAGCCCAGTCGGACGAATTATTTGTTCCACAATTTGCTCGCTTTGCGTTCTCTCTTGTTCGCTTGGAGTTGCAGAAATGTAAATCACCTGACCAATACGCTTTTGAAATTCATCATATTTCAGGGGTCTATTGTCTTTTGCCGAAGGCAAGCGAAAACCATATTTTACAAGGGTTTTTTTACGTGAAGCGTCCCCCGCATACATACCTTGAAGTTGTGGCAAGGTTACATGTGATTCGTCAATAATTGTAAGAAAACCCGTTTTCGGAAAATAAGACAGTAGAGTCTCCGGCGGCTCACCTTCTTTTTTGCCAGATAAATGACGAGAGTAGTTTTCAATGCCGTTGCAATAGCCAATTTCTTTGATCATCGCAAGATCATAATTTGTTCGGCGCTTTATTCTTTCCGCTTCTAAAAGTTTTCCTTCTTTTTTGAATTTTTTTAATTGCGCTGTTAATTCTTCTTTTATATTTACCAGCGCTATTTTCTTTTTTATATCTTCAGTGATGAAATGTTTTGCAGGGAAAATAAAGATACTCTTTTCATCTTTTATAATATGCGCGGAAATAGGGTCAACTTTTATTATCTTTGAAATTTCTCCGCTATTTATTTCAATTTGATACATTACAGTCTCCGAAACTGGCATAAATTCTACTCTGGAGCCGAGAGAGCGGAATGTTCCCGGCGTTAAATCCGCATTGGTGCGTTCAAAATGTATGGCAATGAGGGATTTCATTAAAACCATACGATCCATCTTCTGCCCAACTTCTAATTTTAGATTAACTTTTTCATATTCTTCCGGCGAACCCAAGCCATAGATACAAGAAACAGAAGCGACGATAATGACATCCGGTCTGGTTAACAGCGCCTGCGTGGAAGCGTGACGCAACATATCTATCTCCTTGTTTATAGAAGCATCTTTCTCAATATAAGTGTCCGAAGCCGGCATGTACGCTTCCGGCTGGTAATAATCATAATAAGAAACAAAATAATGCACGGCGGAATCCGGAAAAAATAATCTGAACTCCTGCGCCAGCTGAGCGGCAAGCGTTTTGTTGTGCGCAATTACTAGGGTAGGTTTGTTATATTGCGCAATTACATTTGCTATAGTAAAAGTCTTTCCTGTGCCGGTAGCTCCCAGCAATGTCTGCTTCTTCAGACCTTTAGATAAGCCTTGCGCTAACTTTGAAATCGCCCCCGGTTGGTCTCCCGCCGGAAACCAAGGCTGATGCAGTTTGAAAATAGACTTCATCTATTTAACATAACCGTCTAGAGTCAATTCGTCAACACCGCCATCAAAGGAATCATAGGCCTTTACCACAAGATGGTAAGCAATGGCGGAAGTTATAATGGTGAAAATAAGAAAATTTACTAGAGTGAAATTAATTCTGTGCATATCTCATATTATACCACTTTCTTGATTTTTAGCATTATTTCATATATATTTGAGTGACTATGCGCCCATAGCTCAGTTGGTAGAGCAGGTCCCTTTTAAGGACAAGGTCCCAGGTCCGATCCCTGGTGGGCGCACAAAGTTTTCAGCTTTATTTTATAAGTATGTTTTGTCGCTAACCCAGATTGCAATCGAACTGTGTTAAAACTAAACTATAAATAAATTATGATTACATGGATAATAATTTGGCTATTTTTTTGGATTAGTGCATTGGGTTTGACCAATTATCTTTTCAAAGAACACAAGATTACTTATTTTGAAAAATCTTGGCAACACACAATTTTTTTCATAGTTCTATCGCTAATTCTTTTTATTGTTTATCAAAACCAGTTCTTTACATATTTTAAAGCTTTTTCTGTGTGACATCTAGTTGCTGTTTTATCCTTATTCGTATTATGGCTTTTTGTTCCGATTCTTTATAAGAATGATTACTACGCCAAAAAAGAAAGATTTGGTTATCAGTTGCCAAAGTTTTTTGAAATTCTTTTTCAAGATATTTGTTTCTTGGGTGGTTTATTAACCTTTGGAATTTCTCCAATCATGTTTGGTTTATTCTTTTTTGCTGTTCATATTCCCGCAGTATTTATTCTTCCAAAAAAATTTGCTCTTTTGCCTATAACTGGCTCACTTTTCGGAGGGTTAATTTTCGCATATTTACAATCTCAAGGAATTTCAGGGTTCTTGTTAGCACTGTTTATACACTTATTATTTTGGGGTACTTTACACTATCTACTTACAAAATCTATAGACGGCTTTCTAGGAATAACGCCATTGAAAAGATAAATTTTAGCTTAGCAAAGCAGTTTTAACATCATCCACTAAGTCGTTGCCTCAACTTTCTCCATCGCCTTAATAAAAAGAAGTTTATTATATAAACTTTCCATATAAGAGTAGTCGGAAAGTATAGTTATGATTAAGTCCTGTTCTTGGCACAGAAAGTTTTAGAAGGCTTCAAGCAAAAACTGTTCGAAAGCAGACTCATCGTCGCAACCCTTTTTGCGGGCTTCCGGCAATAAATAGCTTAAGCGCAGGGCGGAGTTCTTTAGTTCACCTTCCGAGAATTTGCTAAAATTCTTTTTTAGGAGCATATCCTTAATTTTCCAAAAAAGTACGCCGACTATTTCCTCCATGCCTACTCCTTTGTCCATCGCCTGACGAAAATAAATCCACATATTTAATTTATCTTTTTGACTAAATGCGTTGGCTACCAGAAAATTGTCAAATTTTTCCTTCTTTTCTTTCGGCAATTCAAAAACATTTAGCTCAGCGCGTGCTTTTTTAAAAGCATCAAGAATTGGCTTGTTTAATTTACTCTCTAAAAATATAAAAGAGTTTTGCGATTCACCCATTAATTCCAATTTTTCCAGAACAAAGTTGCGAGTTTCTTCGTGTTCAAAAATATTTTGAAAAATTGTTGCGGATAAAGCTGAAAAAAGGCTTGAGCCGGAATACAGGCTTTCTATTTGCATAGGATCAAAATTATTCCGGCTTATTAAAAATTTTTCCGTGCTGACAGGAACGGAACTTATGAATCTTTCATAGAAAAGAAGCTTGTTTTTGGCATCGTCCCCCGCAAAAAGGTGTAACATGGCTTAAAATCTAACTGTTTTTTTGTATTCCAAATAAGAAGCGCCGTATTTTTCCACAAGCATTTTTTCCGCTTTGTCTTGAAAGATGAATTTTTCAAGACAAAAAGAAATGAGAGTGGTTAAAACCACAAAAAAAGCGTTGGCGATAAATCCAAACCCCATTACCAGCAAAAAAAGCCCGAAATGGGTGGGATTGCGGGTATAACGATAGGGACCAACAAAGAAATGCTCCTTGCTAATAATCTGACCTTTTGAACCATGTGGAGTTTTTTCCGCCCAAAGAATCAAAGAGGTTCCAAATACTAATAGTCCCAAGCCAATCGGCGCAAATGAAGAATTTGTAAAAATTTCAAACCGAAAAACTATATCGAGAACAACGCCAGTTAAAAACAGAATAAAATAAATAGCATGTGAATGCGCCAAAGCTCTGCGAACTTTGTGTTGGGGAGAAATATTGTTTTCTTTATTCCCAGTTTCCATTTTTGTATTGTATCACAATTCTATTATTTCAATAGCTCAAAAGTACTTAAAATATTACTCACAACCCCTTGTTGAAATAATGAGTCAAGATACTTTGTTTCAATGTGAAAACTAATCATTTGGTTTTTAGATTGATCCGGTATAAGATATAGCTGAGCGAGTCCGCTACCATATAGATTAAAAAAGGTCCAAGCTTTCCAGTTTTTACCTAAAGCAATTACATTGTTCCCTTCTGTGTCTATTTGACTATCAGATCCCAATAAAACAACATTTTGCGAACATTTGCTTTCTGATTCGCATTCAAGTAAAACAACATTTAATGAACAATTTCTTTCTCTGAATTCACACGCCATAATTGTTTTCTTTGAAGAATCATAGTTAAGAAAAAAAGAGGGGATATCGGGATGTTGCCATATATTGTAAGAAAATTCATTAAGTGGAGATACATCTATGGTAATAATTATATTATTATATACAGTCGTATCCAAAGAAGACCTAATTTCCCAGCTAGCAATATAATTAATAAAATCATCTCCATCCCCCGATCCAATTTCAGCAGCTGTAATTTCTTTTACTGAGAAATTATCTGGATATTTAAACTTAAAACCCCCATCTTCTTCATTACGGTAGGTCTTCCAGTTTGATATATCTTGAACTTGATTTGATTGTTGTTTTTGGGTACCAATAATAGTGGGTATTTCTGCTTTTTTATTTTTATAAATATAAATACCACTAATTATTAATACTATAATTACAATAACCAAGGAAACCATGGAGCTCTTTTGTAGTCTTTCCATATTATTTTTTACTTAATATCTTTCCGACAGAAACTTTTAGTTTTGGTAAATCGTCTTCAATTATTTTCCATAACTGCTGGTCATCCACCTCAAAATAATGGTGAATAAGCATATCTCGAGTCCGGGCAATTTTCTGCCAAGGCACATCTGGGTGATCTTGATAAATTTCTTTAGATAATCTTTTGACTGCTTCGCCAATTATTTCCACATTACGCGTAACAGCATCTTTGACTTGGCGATTCGATAAAAATTTGTCGAGTGTAAAATCTTTTGTATCTGAAAGTACATTTTTTATTGAATCAAGAATGTGATTAAGATAGACACTATCTTCCTTCATATAATGTGACAAGTTCATTCATGATAAAAGGACGCATATATTTTGACAAAGATTTTTCCGTGACTAAATCCACCTTCTTGCCAGTTTTATGTTCAAGATCAATCTCAATTCCCGCATGATCAAAAAGAGAAATGGGTTTTTTGAAATTTACTAAAATATCCACATCACTCCCTGCTTTTTCTTCCCCGCGCGCAAAAGATCCAAAAAGCGCCACAAAATCGGCCCCATTTTTGATAAGAGTTTCTTTGATTATTTGACTTGTTTTTTCTTTTTCACTCATAAACCCATTCTAGCACAAAAATATATTATTTCACGCTTATTTCACTTCTCCAAAATTATCCCCGCAGCCGGAGTGAACTTCAAGCGGAATACCAGTTTTGTAATGTAGATATGACCTTTCAAGCACTCCTTGCATGGCATTTTTTATTATTTTGTCAACTTTTTCTAAAACACTTTCGTCTACTTCATAAACAAGCTCATCATGAATCTGAAGTATTAGATGAACTCTATCTAAAAGCCCAGCTTTTTTCAAATCTTCGTCCGCATACCTAATGGCAAGCTTTATAATATCTGCGGCTGTTCCTTGCACTGGCGCGTTGGTGGCAGTTCGCTCTGCCATATTTTTCAAAAATGGAATTTTGGAATTTATATTAGGGAAATATCGGCGTCTGCCGAATAAAGTCTCGGTACAAGAATTTTTAAGCGCGGAAACTTTAACTTTTTCCATATAATCCCGCACGCCGGAAAACTGATTGAAATAATTATCGTAAAATTTCTGCGCTTCTTCACGCGTGCCGCCCAAATTTTTCCGCAAAGCGGAAACCCCCATACCGTAAATAATGCCGAAGTTTATTACTTTGGCTTTGCGGCGCATTTCTTTGTCCACTTTATCTATCGGCACCCCGAAAACAAAAGAGGCAACTCCTAAATGAATATCTTTCCCCTCGTGGAAAATCTGGGTCATTTTTTTGTCGCCGGAAAGCATTGCCACCACTCGCAGTTCAATTTGGCTGTAATCAAAAGCGCAGAGTTTGTGACCTTTTTGCGCGATAAATCCATTTCGGATTCTCTTACCCAGTTCTGTTTTGATTGGCAAATTCTGTAAATTAGGATCCTGTGAAGAAAATCTGCCTGTTGTCGAACCATTTTGTAAAAACTTAGCATGTAGTCGGCTATCTGTTCCCGCCATTTTTGGAATTACATCAATGTATGTAGAAAGAAGTTTTTGTAGTTCGCGATAAGCTAATATTTCTTTTATAATTGGATTTTCTTCTTCTAGATCTTCCAGAATTGAAACCTTGGTGGAAAAATTTCCGCTGGCGCCCTTTTTTGCCGATTTGCTGGGGACCCTTATGCCCATCTTGCCGAAAAGCACTTCCCCCATTTGCTTGGGCGAGTTAATATTGAATTCGATGCCAGCTATTTTATATATTTTTGCGGTTAATTTATCCAGTTCTTCATGATATTCTTCAGATAAATTTTTGAAGTATTTTTTATCAATAAGAATTCCGTAATCTTCCATCTCTCTAACCACATGCATAATCGGTTTTTCAATCTCCGAATATACTTTATCTAAATTGTCTTCCTTCAACTTTTTTAAAATATAGTCATAAGCGGTTTGAAAATTGTCGACCTGCGCAAAAAGCAAAATATCATCCAGTTTTGGATAGGAAATATCGGAATTGATGAGCCAAAGAGCGATGCTGACCTCTTGAAGCTTGATAGGAGAAGGCAAATGAAGAGGATTTTTGAGCTGGTCTGGTTGAGCCCGCTCTCTAAAAGAATCCTGCGCGGGCGACCCGAGGACCCGAGAAAATTCTTCTTCATTTGCCTTCTCGCTCTTTCCAAAAAAGTTTTTTAGCCTTATAAACAAAGAACGAAATTCAAATTTCGCAAACATCGTTTCTATCTTTTTCAAATCAGCATTTTCCCAAAAAGTTTTTTCGGGCAAAACAAAATCTACTGGCGCGTCAAGTCTGATTTTGGCTAAAGTTTTTGAAAAAAGAGCTTCTTCTTCATTATTTTTCAGAAGTTCTATAATTCTCGGACTGCAACCTGCCGCAGTAAATAATTCCGGATTTTTCTTGAGCTTTTTATACATTTCCTCAATCGTTCCGAAGTTTGTAATCAAAATAGTCGCGGTTTTTTCGCCGATACCCTTGATACCTTTTATATTATCCGAGGTGTCCCCACGCAAACCTTTGTAATCCGGCAAAAGCGCGGGCTTGAACCCGAAACGCGCCACAACCGCGTCCTCGTCTTACAAGATAGTATCGTTGATGCCTTTCTTTAGGGTGTAAACTTGCACTTTTTTATCATCCACCAGTTGCATCGTATCCATATCGCCCGAGGCAATGATTATTTTTATACCCCCTCCGCCCTTCAAAAATTTCAGGGCACCTCCCCCTATGTAGGGGGAGGACGGGTGGGGGTAAAATTGCTCACAAATTGTCCCCAGCACATCATCAGCTTCAAAACCCGGACTATCAT
>MFTJ01000050.1:0-4889 GCA_001786805.1 Candidatus Nomurabacteria bacterium RIFCSPHIGHO2_01_FULL_39_10
AAAGAGTTGAGAAACCTACAAAAAGATACGGTCTTACTGCCCAAGTACCAACTAATGTAACAGATCAAATTATCCAAACATATTCTTGGCCACACGGATCTCACTTATTTGGAATACCAGACCGTGAACCATGGCTAACCGACCCTAACAAACTATTTGTCTCACCAGACTATCCCTAATTTTGAACAACACTATTTAGGCTTCTTCTCCTCCACCATCGCCCCCGCAACCAACAAAGGAAACGCAATCGTCGCATCACAATACACTTTCACATGCAACGCCTCAGGCTTAACCTTCCCCCACGTAATTGCTTCCTCAACTCTAGCACCCGAATCCGACCCATCAAACTCCTGTGCTGTATTCACGTACACCACATAATCAAACCCCTCACGAAAAATATTCGCATTAAGCGCAAAATGCTTACTAATCCCTCCACCTAAAATAATCCCGCCCGTCGTAGAAGCATTCAGCGTCAGATCCACAATCGCTTTAATTTCCCCTGCCACATCCACATAAAAATCCGGATGCGATTGCTTGAAAAAGAAAATCATATCCCCAAACGACCCATCAACAAGTCCTGGACAAAAAACAGGAATATCATTTTTCGCCGCCCAATACAACACCGATTTCTCATCATTAATTTTTAAACCAATCTCACGAATCAATTCATGCGGCGTAAAAATCTTTCCTTCATTCTTCTGTCTATCATACATCTCAAGCAAAAACTCCTGCATAAACAAATCAAAATACGCAAATCGATCATTTGGGACAAACACATTTCCAATTCTATTTATTCCATGCTCAAATAACATTCGCCCCGACGCCTCAAACTGCCCAAGCACAAACGGCTTTAGACACTTAATAATATCCTCCTCAATCCCACCTGCCGAAGTTACCAACACCTGCACCTTCTTATGCTTAACAAGATACTTGATAATCTCCCGATTGCCTGACGAAATCATATTCGACGTATACGCCAGAAATATCATCGCCTGCTCCCGCAGCATCACGCGCACAACCTCCATCGCTTGCGCTAAGTTAGTCCCCTGAAAACCCATCTTACTATACGCCTGCAAAAAAGCCGAAAAATCAAGTCCTTTCTCAAAATCATACCCTTCAATTATTGGATACCCCTCAAGCGTCATCGTCTCTTTAGGCATATATTGCGCATGCTTCTCTTTCAATTCATTCTTCTTATTTGTATCAATATTTTCTGTAAATTTCATAATGGTGTAACCCTCGTACATTTAATCTCAATTTAACCCTAAAACCAATAATGTCTCAAAAATAAATAATAAACGTATCACTAATAAAACCTTCAGAACTCTTAACTTCCACTAATTCGCACGCTATCTTGCCAATTCATTTTTTACCCTATCGACTCTCGCATCTCCATCATCAACTTATCTTGCGCTTCTCGATACTGTTCATAATGATCCTGACAGACAAATCGTCCGCCCCACTTTTTTGCCGCAGACTTCGAACAGCGTGGCTCTTCACATTCCTCTGGAATATCTTGTAATACCATAATCTACTAAATAGGTACGATTCTATATAAATATTTCTCTTGGAAAATGATGAAACGGTTAAACTCCCCTCCAATTTAAATCTCCACAATCAATTTCTTCTTACTTACCGGATATACCAACACTTCAGTTCCTTTTTCAAGATCCATTAATTCAATAATTCTTTTAGGAAGACGCACATCTAACGTATTCCCTGCTTCCCCAATCTTGGTCCGTGCACTTATTCCCCATAATCCTTTCGCTTTTGTCACTTCCGTAATCTTCTTTGAAATTTCCTCGCTAAAAAATACTTCTTTACACTGGGTGCACACCTCAGCCTCAAAATGTCCAATCAATTCTCCTAATAGAGTATATGGCACTTTTTCTTTTTTTAGCATCCCTTGTTCACACATATAGCATTTTGTCATAAGTTTCACCTATCAATCATCACTGTTTTAATAATATATTTCTCACCACAAATTTTGTACGCGACTCGAATGTACGTATATACTGCAACTAACCCTTCTGTTTGCGGCGTCTTTGCTCCCCGCTGGATTGCCAATTTCACCTGTTCTTCTGTGATCCCATTCAAATCCATCTTTTCTTGCGCATGACGCGTAACTACTAATATCATGTAATAACTAGTAATTAGTTGTTATATTTAAATCTTTCTCCATCATTTTTAAAAAGGAGAGTATATTCTTAATCCCCATGAAACACCCCAAAACCATTGAACAAGACCTTCAATCCCTAAAAGAATCAGACCTCCTCAAAGAACAACCATCCTCTCCTCTCTCAACACTTGCACTCAAACTCTTCTTCACCCTCGGCGGAATTCTCACCCTCTTCTTACTTGCCTCATTCATCTTCCTCTCCTACCCTATTGATAACATCATCATCAGTAAATTAGAATCCCAATCCCCCATCGCCAACACCCTCATCATCGACAATATAAAAATAATCTTCGAACAACAAACACAACAACAACTCCAAGACATCTACTTTGCTCAACAAAAAGTCGAATTCAGCGTCTGCTTGCGTGGCACAGTAGAAAAAAAATCAGAAAAACAACAAAACCAAGAACAACAAAAAACACTCTACCGCATCACCTCCCTCTACACCCCAAAAATGTACCAACAAACTTTCAACCACGTCGTATTCGAACCATGTAACAAAGACACCTTAATCATGCTCCACTCTCACCCCTACAAAAGCTGCCTCGCCTCTGCAACCGATATAAACACATTACAAAAAACAAAACAACAGAATCCTAACATCCTCATGATCGTCATGTGCGAACCGCAGAGATTTTCTGTGTATAATTAAAATAACCTCAAAACACCTCTTTTCTATCTAATTTTTTAACCGTTACATAAAATCAGCGAGAAAGCCTCAACTTTAGAGGTTGAGGATGAATCGCCGTCCACGCTGATTTTATGTTCCGAAAACTCGCCGATGTAGCGGGGGCGTAAAGCCGCGGGCTTTAGCCCGCGGATAGCCCGAGTAGGCGAGTTTTCGTTACTTCATTTTAATCTTATTGACCACTACTTTCCCAATCATAATCCTCTGGTCTATTCTTTTCTGCATCATATCTCTCTTTCTCTTGCCAGGTCAGCCTATCATAATGCCAACCATGTATTATAGCTGGTCCTAAGCTATCTCCCACATGATAATCTCTATCTAATTCTCGCAGTTTTGCAAGATGGTCTACTTTTTCATCTATTGCCATTTTTTATTTCCTCCTAAATTTTTTATTTTTTTTTTACTTTATTTAATATATATTCTCTCCCCACTACATAAACATTTGTTGAAGAAATTTCTACAACACAATCGAAAAATTTATAAATCAGAACCCTCTTTCATCTCACATGGACATCTTCCAAGACACCCTCTTTCGCGATCTTGAAAAACTCAACTTCACCGTAAACGAATCTAAAGTCTATCTCACCCTTGTTCGGATCGGCTCATCTTTAGCCGGCAACATCGCCTCCCACGCCAAGCTTGATCGCTCAAGCACCTATAACGCCCTCAAATCCCTCCAAGACCGCGGCATCATCTCAACCATCTTTGAAAACGACCGCACCATCTATTTACCTGAACCGCCTAAAAAAATTCTCGACTACTATAAAGAAAAAGAAGCAATCGCCCAAAATATCATCCCTAAATTACAAGAACAATTCAAATTCCACAGCCAAAACAGCACCGTAAAACTCTACCAAGGGTATAAAGGAATCAAGACCATATTCCAAAACATAATCGACAGCTGCGATGAAAAACATCCCTATCTAGTCCTCTCAAGCGAAGGCCACTTCAGCCAAAAAATGCCCTACTACGCCCCGCACTTTCGCAAACAAAAAGAACAAAAAAAAATAAAGACAAAAATGATCATCCGTGAAAGCAGGGAAAAAAAATCAATTGGCAAATATTCAGAATACAAATCAATCCCCTTCAATACCATATCTCCAGTCACAATTAACATCTATAAAGACAAAGTCGCAATTGTCCTCTGGGAAGACAACCCTCAAGCCATCCTCATCGAACACGCTAACATCTCTAAAACATTTGCAGAATACTTTCAATTCATCTGGAAACACGCAAAATAACTCTTGGGATAAAATCTAATCCTTCATCCCCCACGCATCCTCATCACTCTCGTATACTTCTGCTCCTCTAATCGTACTAACCCTAAAACATCGCTAATTCTTCTCCCTAACCTCTCATTCTTCACATCATCACCATTCTTGCACTCTAACTCCAACTCTTTGAATTGCAATCCCCCCTCTAACGTAAAATGGTCCAGCGCTAACTCAATTCGTGTACCATTTTTCTGCAGCACTCGTTTTGTATGCCTCGTACTCGCCCTTGCTTTTACCTCCAAACCATCATAGACCTCTGGCAATTTCAATCGCCGTCTCATCTCCTCTTCATTCAACTCTCGATTGGACCAATAATTCTCTTCATACCTCTCCGTAATCAACCCTTTCTTGTAATCATATCGAAACTTCCCTTTCTCACTTGCCGGAGTAAACTCACTAATCTTGCGCACCGTCTCACTATGATGCATTGCATATAACTCTCGCGTATCAAAATACTCATACCGCCGCGTTACGCTTTCTTTTGGCACAATACTAAACCCAAACTCCAAAACAATCCGTTCTACATCTCTGAGTAACTTCGCTTCATCTCTCTCTAGCGCCACATCATATTTCACTTCTTTTTCCCGATACATACCCCTCAACTCAACCACCCCTATTTTTAAATAAATCGTAAGTAGAGAATAGGAAGAGAAGAAAAGAAGAGGAGTAGGCGGTTACGGGCAGTTACTATCCATTTATTAAATCTGCCAAAGTTTCTAAACCTTCTGCTCTCTTCATCATTCCCGCT
>MFTJ01000050.1:4911-10215 GCA_001786805.1 Candidatus Nomurabacteria bacterium RIFCSPHIGHO2_01_FULL_39_10
TGATATAATCCTTCTGCTTTCTCTTTCATTCCAGCTTCAAGAGCAATATCAGCAGCCTTTTCAAACCATCCTGCTTTTTCATAATCTTCAATCGCTCTCTGCGTCATTCCCACTTTACGAGCAATATCAGCAGCATCGCTAAACCGATTAATTTTTTCATAATAATCAATACCTCTTTGATATAATCCTTCCGTTCTTTCATTCATTCCAAGTTCAAGAGCAAGAGTAACAGCATCTTTAAACCTTTTTTTGTCTTCATAATCTTCAAACACTCGTTGATATAATCTTTCCTCTCTCTCGTTCATCCCAGCTTTACGAGCAGTATCCGCAGCACTTTTCCAATTGCCTATTCTTTCATAAACTTCAACAGCTCTCTCGTTCATTCCAGCTTCAAGAGCAATATCAACGGCTTCTTCAAACCATCCTGCTTTTTCATACAATTCAATAGCTCTCTCATTCATCCCAGCTTTACGAGCAACATCAGCAGCATTTTTCCAATAACCTCTACTTTCATAAACTCCAATCGCTCTCTCGTTCATTCCAAGTTCAAGAGCAAGCTTACTAGCATGTTCAAACAAGTTTGCTTTTTCATAATTTTCAACCGCTCTCTCATTCATCCCAGCTTTATGGGCAACTTCGGCAGCAGCTCCCCACTCCTTCATTTTTTCATAATAAGAAACAAGTTTCTCGTTCATTCCAGCTTTACGAGCAACATCTCTTAATTTTGTCAACCAGACTCCTCCTCTCCATTCACATTCTTTAATAACTCTTTGATATAATCCTTCTGCTTTCTCTTTCATTCCAATTTCAAGAGCAATATCAGCAGCCTCTTCAAACCATCCTGCTTTTTCATAATCTTCAACCGCCCTCTCGTTCAATCCCGCTTTACGAGCAATATCAGCAGCTCCATTCCAATAACCTCTTCCTTCATAAACTTCAAGCACTCTTTCAATTTGTGGAAGAGGTAAATTTACTTTTCCCACTAATTGAGAAATTGCCGCAGTTCTTGCTTCATCTGAACTTAATCCTGCAAGTATTTGTTCTAAATCAATGTTCGTTGTCATTTTTATTCTCTCATTTTTGTGATTGTGTTATTGTATTATTTTACCAATCAACATAGCAACAGAGTCAATTGTTAATCTACTCGTTAGTAGTTAATAGAAACTATATCAATATTTGGTTCAAAAATAACTAAACCATTTAGTTCAAAAAAAGAAACATTTAAATAACCCCTCTCATTACCTCTTACTATATGCCAATCTCCCTCACACTCCCCCTCCTCGAACAGCCAAAATCAATCAAAGATATGGTCTTCATCATTCTCACTCATCAATACCCTCTTTCTTTGATCGAACTGCTCAACATCATCAAAAAACAATACGCCGTATCTGTCAGCTTTCAAGCCGTGCGTAAAGCCGTACTTGAACTCCAGCACGCCAACGTCATCATCAAAGACGGCAAAAAATTTTCGCTCAGCCGCGAATGGATTCTTCAGCTAATCAAATTTGGCAACACACTGCAAAAAAATTATTTCACTTCGCCCCAGAGCAGGAAAAAAACAACGCTGCAAGTTGGCCCAAACCTAACAATCTACACCCTGCCAAAATTAGTCGACCTCGATTACGTCTGGAACGGCATCATCCGCGAAAGCCTCTCTCAACCCCAGGCTCCAAAAATAATCACCTTCAAAGCCGTCCACTTTTGGTTTCTGCTTGCAACCCTTGCCCAAGAAACCCAACTCATTCAAGAAATGCTACAGCATGGCATCAAACTCTATTACATCTGTTATGGCAATACACCTTTGGATAAATGGGCGGTACAAATGTACAATCGTCTCGGTGTGCATTGTATCCATCGTTCAAAACCACACGACTATGACCTTGGTCTTAACATTGGCACCTATGGAAACTACTTGATTCAAACCACTCATCCGCAGCAATTAGCCAAAAAAATTGACCACTTTTTTCGCACAACTGCAAAAGTTGAAGACGCCTCCCTTACCCAAATAACACAATTAGTCATCGATGAGCAAGACATCCCCTTAACCGTCCAATACGACCCCCTGCTCGCCCAAACTTTTCGTGAGAATGTGCTCAGAGAATGGAAAAACACCACCTAAGAAAAATCATCCCAAAACTTTAAATAGAACAATATTATTTAACATCGTATGGCAAGACCAATTCAACCAACCCCTATTTTGGAAGGCGAAGACGCAAGAAGATTACTCAGAGATATGGCAAATGTAAAGTACTCTGCAAAAAAGCAAAAATTCCTCGATGAATGTAGAGAAATTTATCAAAAAACCCTAAAGTGATGATACGTGATAGATTTTTCTCAAGTAAAAGTATTTCGTTTATCTAAAATATATGATTTATCTGACTTTGATTGTGCAGATAAAGATATAAATGAATTTTTTAAACAAGATGCGTTTCTCTACCAAGAAAAAAAAATTTCCACTACGCTTCTTTTTACGTTTAACGACCAAGTAATTGGATTTTTTTCAACTGCTGCCGATTCAATTAAGTTAAAACTATCTGAAAAAGAAGAACATGACATTCAACACAAACCAATTTCAGAATTTCCCGCTATAAAAATATCACGAATTGGAAGAGATATAAAGTACAGGGACCAAAAAATAGGAGAAATGATTTTAAGATGGGCAATTGGATATATCTTAAAATGTTCAGAGATGACTGCCGTTCGTTTCGTAACGGTTGATGCTTATCCTAATAGAGTTGAATGGTATAAAATATTTGGTTTTGTTCCAAATTTAGATGAGAGATACATCAAAAAAAGCCATCACATCAGCATGCGCTATGATTTATTAAACAAAGAGGTAAATTAAAGTTATGACAACTATGAACCTAATCGACGACCACTGCCACTTAACCCACGTACTCTACAAAGACGACCTCAACGACGTACTTAAGCGAGCCAAAGCCGCAAATATCAAACGTATCTTAGTCTCCGGCGTCAACCCCCCATCCAACCGTGAAGTCTTAAAACTGGTCCAACAGCATCCCGGCATCCTCAGAGCCTCACTCGGAATTTATCCCATCGACGCCCTCGGTTTAGCCGAAGGCGACTCCGGCCTCCCCCTCCAAAAAACACCAATCGATATCGATGCAGAACTCCAATTCATCAACCAACATAAAGACCAAATCACCGCCATTGGCGAAATCGGCATGGACTTCCATTGGGCAGACAAAGAAACAACCTACCAACAGCAATCCGATAATTTCCGCAAAATCATTCGCTTCGCCAAACAGATAAAAAAGCCCATCGTCATCCATTCTAGAAAAGCCGAAGCCGAATGCATCCAAATCCTAGCCGAAGAAATCCCAAACAAAGAAATTCCAATCGTGCAACACTGCTTCTCTGGCAAAAAATCATTAATCAAACAAGCCCAAGAATTGGGGCACTACTTCTCCATCCCCACTAATCTCATCAAATCAGACCAATTTCAAACATTGATCAAAATGGTCCCCCTTCAACAAATCACAACCGAAACCGACGGCCCCTGGCTCTCCCCATATAAAGACCAAAAAAACGAACCCGCCTTCGTGTTAGACGCAATCAAAAAGATTGCCGAATTAAAACAACTATCCGAAACAGCCGTCGCACAACAAATTTGGGAGAATTATTGTACGGTGTATGGAGAGAAATGAATAAAAGTTATCTACTCAAGACTATTCAATTTCTTATGGATTAACGCTATGTTAAGAAGTGTAAATGCCTGTATCGCTTTATCATGAACATAAGTTAAAGACACTCGATATCCCGCTCCACTAACACATGTTTTTTTTCCTTTTTGGCAAGTAAATGTTTGTACTGGTTTACTTGCTTCATTCTCAACAAATCCTTTTGGTAACTTTAAATAGCCATTAAATGTGCAATAGGGCTTTCCTGGTTTACATTCAACTCTATCTATAAAATCACCTGCAGTCGTCGGCGTCACCATATCTTCGATACCCACAACTGTCGGTGTCACCATATCTTCTATAGTAACAGCTCTCTGGCCATTGGTAGAATTATACATCACTGTTTCTTTCCGTTGTTGTGCAAAATTATCTGCTACAACTCCAATTGGAACACGTTCATTTCCATTATAAAGGACACGTGCTTCCATATGCAATCCCTCGCCATCTCCACACGTTTGACTCACAATTCTTCCTAAGTCATCTTTAACAGCCGCATTATGCCCATACGCCACACTTGGCATAGCTGCTAACGCTACTGCCACAATTCCCGTATATAATTTTCCAGTTAATGTATTCTTCATAGTATAATTCCTCCAAACATAATACAATCTCAAAATCACCCTTATTTATAAATCTTTCTCTATTTTTATTACTATCTAGTAGTTTTATAACTTCTTAAATTCCTTCCAAAAGATTTATATACCTCCAGTACATAATCATATACCAATGGTACTCACACAAAATGAACAAAAAGTAATTTCCTATTTATTTCATCATTATAGAGAACAGCTTAGCATCAATGGCCTTGCCAAAAAGACTAATATCACTCCCAAAGGCACCCATAAAATACTCTTAAAACTGCAGCAAGATGGCCTCGTAATCAAGAAAACCATTGCTAATGCGAATATCTATCTGCTTAATTTTCAAAACGAAAAAACACAAGACATCGTACAATACGTACTAAAAAGCACTCTTTCTCCTAATTCATACGTCAAAGTCCTCCAAAAAGATCTTGAACCTCTCTATAAAGTAACCAACGCCGTTATTCTCTTTGGCAGTACATTACACAAAGGCATGCAAGCTCAAGATATCGATCTTCTCATTATTCTAAACAAAAATAAACTCTCATTGATTCAATCAACCATTAAAGAAATCAAAAAAATCATCCCCAAAAAAATCCATCCTATTTTCCAAACAACCCAAGACATACAACAAAATATCCAAAAACAAGACCCCGTTCTCCTCAACGCACTCCAAAAGAATTTTATACTTAAAGGTCATAATCTTATATATTCTATAATTAAACATGACGCAAGCCGAAAAGAAAATTGACTGCAGTAAAAAGAATAATAAAGCGAGAGGTATAATTTCACTTGCAGGAATCTTAAAAGGTCCAAAATCCGCAAAAGAACTAATTACAGAATCACGAAAAAATATAAGTAAATTTGATTGATACTAACAATACCTCTAACCATGTCTCTCACCCTCCCTCAAACTCTCCATCATCACGCCAACAAAGACAGAGCCCTCATCAATCAACGCTTCTTCAAAACAAACAAAGGCCAATACGGTCATGGCGACATCTTTCTTGGCATAACCGTAC
>MFTJ01000050.1:10312-14542 GCA_001786805.1 Candidatus Nomurabacteria bacterium RIFCSPHIGHO2_01_FULL_39_10
CACTTCTGCTCCACACATAGTCGGCACATATCTCTTACAAAATCCCAAAGACAAACCCATCCTCTACACCCTCGCCAAATCAGAAGACCTCTGGGAAAAACGCATCGCCATCGTCGCAACCTTCACATTCATCCGCAATAACCAATACCAAGACACATTAAACATCTCAAAACTCCTCCTCAACGACACGCACGATCTCATCCATAAAGCAGTGGGGTGGATGCTAAGAGAAGTCGGCAAAAAAGACCAATCTATTCTCGAAAAATTCCTCAAGCAACACCTCAAACAACTTCCCAGAACAACCCTCAGATACGCCATCGAAAGATTTCCAGAACACAAACGAAAAGAATATCTTAAATTATAAATGATTCATCATCCTGCTCATCTTTTCTAATTTTCTCTTTAATCTCTTGTGTAGATTTTTTAAAATGAATTAATCCTCGCAACTTCTTTATTTCTTTCATAAACGTTATATTTTTCCATCAGTTAATAAATTTCCCCTCCAAAAACATTATATAGTGGCGGACATAAATAATCGAACAATAATTAGCCGCCACTATATTCCGAAGGACATAACAATTAATTCGATTAATTATGTCCTTCGTTATAAATCCCCCTCAAAAATAAAGTAACATGTTCAAACTCCAACAAATCTTATATTACATCATTCAAACCCCTCAAGGATATCAAGCAAAATTCGATCCAAACGATGGGTTGTATATCCAAGAAAAAATCGCAAGAGTACAAAACCACCCCATAATCCACCAGGGTACACTCCTCGATCACTCCCTTGCAGACATAGTTCTCCAAGAAGTCGATTCTGCCAACCAACTAAAACACTTCAATCCCGCATACTTAGAACAACGTTTAAGTGAAATTTACTAATCACTCCACTTTCCGAAACAACTTCTGATAATTAAACCGCCCCAGCATATAATCCGGCTTATATAACAAATACGCCACCGCCTCTTTAAGTGAATACGCATCTTTATAATCCACAATCGCTTTAATCTGCTCCGGCGTAAATTTATAATCACTAAAAAATAACGTACAATACTCAAACTCACTTTGTTTCAACTTCTCATACGTCTTAAAATGATGAAGAAGCTTCGCATCATACTTTCGAATCACACCTTGAAATAACCAGAGAGGATGCTTTTCCCTGCGATTAATATTAGTCACTTCCAACATTCCATTTCGTTCCAACGAGAATTTTTGAAACGCCAACTGCATCATGGAAGTTACCTCTGTAATCCCCTTCTCCATTGTCCATCGACAAATATATAAAAACGCATCATACGTCGCTTTGCCACATTTCTTCAGCAGCTTTTCTAACGGCTCATGTTCCTCAAAAATATGTTTTCCTTTCTTTTCCATAAGATATAATTTTACATTATTTATAATAAATAAATTCTTAAAACATTGAAACAACCGTTGCTGCTCTGTAAAATTCTCAATTGACCAGATATTATGTGTTCTATCTGCTAATTTTACCTGCATTGCCTTCTCTCGTATCTTCTCATCACGACACTGAAAAATCCCAATAATCGACTTATAATAAAAATCCCGCTTATGCCGTGTTAATAATTTAGTGATTGCAATAATTTCTTCAACCACTCTCAAATCTATTTTTTCTTGTACCGCAACAACACTCATTTTCTCCTGCAATTCATACAATACTACCTTTTCATATGCATCTAACTTTTTTATTCCTTCACTATCTTCCTTAATTTCGACCTGCTCTTTATACAAATCCACTCGTTCCTCAACATAATCATGAATTAACCCCGCACATAATGTCACAACATCATTCACTCCTGCTTTCTTTAGATTCATCACCACATTCAACGGATGGATAAACGGTTTTTCTCCATTTTTTCTTAGGGGCATTTGTGCATACAACTCTTTTGTGTCTATATACAAATAACAAAACAATCCATACAACAAATGATTGGCAGCAACAAACTCTGTCGCAGCAACAATATTTTTCAACGGCCTCCAATGCTCTAACTCTTTAAATATTTTATACTCTTTAGAAAACTGATTACGTTCTGCCATACTTTCCTCACTCTCTGCACCTATTTATGTGTATCATTCCTTCCCTCTACAAAAAATCAAAAAACTCATCCACAATCGTCTCCTCTTGCGTCGTATCCCTATCATCTTCAAAAAAAGAATCCCCCGTTTGCGTATACACCATTTATATCAACACCTCTAAACCCTAACTAACCAAAATGAGTATATATAGTTAACGCACTAAATTTCGAAAATTTTACTGCGTTAACTATTATCTGAAAGCACTAAGTATTATTTAATTAATTAGTGCCTTCAGTATAAATTCACCGATTAAAAAGTGTACTATTTTCTAAACTACACCCCTACAAAGCAAGCGTTATCCGAGTTCTTCTTTTAGCCGTTTAATGATGTTCTTGAATTCCAGTTCATTCCGTTCGAGGTAATCTTTCTTGATGGTTAATCCTCTGTAATTGATTTCGTTTCGCACTTTCCGTAATTCATCAATTTTCTGGGTTTCAAAATCAAAGTCTTTGATCTTTTCTTTGAGATAAGCAATGAGGCAAAGATGATTCGTGCAATTATAGCCATTCTTGTAGAGATGAGCAAAAAGAAGCTCTTTAATGATGTCGTAATAAGCTTCTACTTTCAAGACAATAAATTCATCTGCCACTTTCTTATCCCAGAACTTCAGCCGAAGATTAGCCATCATCAACATCTGATTTGACCGTTCCTCATCTGGAACACTTTGAGTAATGACTCCCTCATCAACACATTCTTTCCAGCTCATTTCATTTGCCATAGTCAGCCCCCATTAATTTTAATGTGCTCAAAAATGATGAATTTTTGGCGTACAAAATTCTTATTGAATTTTGATAAACCCATATAACACAACACCATTAATGATATTATTCCGTAACTCTTTAGAGAGACTGTTAATATTTTGCTCAAATAAGAGATTGATTTTGCGGTTTATTTTTTTCTCGTATTTGGTAAAGTCTAATTTTGTTTCATTTGCTTCTACAAAAATATCAATATCACTTTTCTCCGTAAAAGTAGCTTTTGCTCCACTGCCAAAGAGAATGATAGATGAAGGTAATGCTTCTTTTTGAATATAATCAATTAGTCCTGATTCGTTGATTTTGAAGACAAGCCAATTTCTTTTATAGAATTTGTACCTTTGGCTTTCAGTGTTGGCAAAATAAGTGGGGTAGAGGGTAGCTTCTTTCTTTCTGATAAAAGTTAATTTTTGCAAATCAGCAATGTATTTTAGCACAGTCGCATGGCTAAGCTTCAAATTTCGAGCAATTCCTCGAACTGAAAAGTCTTTGGTAGGAAATTCTATAAAGAGTTCTAGTATTTTATATGTGTTGTTTTTAAATAATTCATCCATTTTATCATTGGTTAATTATTTAACCAGCTGGTTATAAAAATGACCAACAAGTATAAATATCTTTCGGTTTTTATAAATAACCACTAAAAAGTGATAAAATAAACGAAAGATTTATAAATAAGGGTGCTCTTTTAGTATCATAAATGATAAAAAGATGGTGAGCGTACACCTAAAAAGCGGAGATAAACATGACTGAGACTCAACCAGCAAATCATCTTGAACAACTTGTGAAAACAGATTACAGAAAATACATCGCCGGGACTATAGGTGGTCTTACAGTAGTCGCTGGAGGAACGTATCTTCTTGGCGAGTGTTCTGGCAAGGATTCTCTCCACTCACTGCCATACTTCTTAGGTGGTGCAATTGCTTGGGTGACAGGATTAAATATGTTGGAATACAGTGCTGCAAAATATTTAAAAAAATAAACAGAGTTTCCGTTAACAAAAAAAATAATCCCACTCAATCCTTCAGCGCCTGAAACGCCAAAATATCTTCCGTACTCAACTTCTTCCCTTTTTTCAATTTCTCTTGCACTTCTGCCGTTCGCTCTTTTGCTTTCTGTGTATAACTGCGCGTATCATCCTCTTGAAACAACTTGCCCAACTCATCCACTCGTGCTGTAAGCTCATCCAACTTCTTCTTCATCTCTTCAATTGTCGCTTTCTGCGCTTTGCCTTTATCCTCTAACGGCTTCTGTTGGTCCCGTAACTTCTTAATCTCCTCAACTAATACCATTAACTGCTCATGTCGCTGTTGTGATTGCTGTGCTTTACCTTGAATAGAATGATGCGCATCCTGCGCCTCTCGTCGAGCTTGAGAGAAAT
>MFTJ01000051.1 GCA_001786805.1 Candidatus Nomurabacteria bacterium RIFCSPHIGHO2_01_FULL_39_10
CATCGCGGCACTATATATATAGTAGCCGTAAATCCCAACTCCCGCAAGAGAGGATACGCAATACTATACACCCCTTTGCGTGCATCATCAAATGTAATAACCACTGCTTTCCCAGAAATCTCATATTCGCCACCTTCTTTTGTCAACCCTTCTTGTAACTCATCTAAACTAATCGTGCGATACCCTTTACGCTTAAGCAGCATCATCTGCGCTTTGAAACTAGTTTCAGACACACACCACGGCGTTGTCGATAACCCCACATCATGGTACATTAAAATCGGCACATCTGTATATTTCATGTCACAAATAACTCCCTATCCAACCGCTGATACCTCTCAAGCGACCTCCCTGATTTATATTCCTTCGCAAGCCCCCGCAACCGCTCAACATCAACCCTAACCCCTTTCTTCACCAGCTGCTCTTTAATCCGGCAGATAAACTCCACAAACTGCGTCACATTCTGCGGCTTATCCGTTAGTCTCGTTCGTTCAAAATCAATTAAAAACGCTCGATTCTTCTCCGTCACCAAAATATGCTTTATAGGATGATGCATCTCTTCTTTGCTAACTCCTAACTGATCTAACCGAAAACACTGCTCAAGCACATCCCTCAATATTTTCTCAATCACCTCTTTTTGCGCACCATCAATCCACTCTAAAATCTCTTTTCCTTCCACAAATTGATAGATAACATACTCTTTGCCATCCACTTCACCCGCTTTAATCAATTGTGGCCCGATTCGTTCTTGATTTAACCGCTCTAACCATAACCCCTCATTTCGAATACTCCCCTCCGCTTTACTCTCAATATTTTTGATTTTAATTGCAACTTTTTGATACTGTATTGTAAGTGGAATCATTTTTTTAATATGGACACTAGTATTTTGTCTTCCTGTATAAATAAACCCGCGGCTTCCTTTTGTAAAATAATGAACCCGATTAATCGCCTGTTTCTCTAACTCCCGCAGCAACAGACTCTTCTTCACTTCATACACATATAACTCCTCATGCGCCATCTTTTTTCGCTCAAGTTCCCGCCATTCTAAGAGAGTATGCGCTAAAATCTCTTCTATTTTCGCTTTATCCGTAAGCGAAGAAAACAAAAATAAAACAACTGAATCAATAAACAGATACTTGCTCACATCCAAAAAAAAACGCTCCGCAACTTCCCACCCTTTTTTCCCGCCATACAGCGCCGCATCCTCAAGTACTCTCTTTGCTTTTCCTTCCCCAATTGTATCTTGCGGCAAATAAGGTGGATTAAATAAGATTAGATTAAAACACCCTTCAACATGTTCAAAAAGATCACCCTGCACAACTTTTACTTTACGTATCTTTTCTTGTTTTACTTTCGCCCGCAACTCCTCAACCGCTTCCTCATTAATATCCACCGCCACAACTTCCCGCACATTCGGATTCCGCATCGCATCTAACGCTAAAATCCCTGAGCCTGTACCCATATCAAGTACTCGTCCTAATGCATATTCACGTACATAGCACTGCAACATATACGAATCTTCTGCCGGTTCATAGATAGTCATATGTTAGAAAAATTACAGATATATAATAAAGGTTGTGGAAAGAAAAACAACGAATCATTTTTATAATATTAAAAATTCCGAACAGTATGTACAAAATTTTCACAACAGATGAATTTGACAAACGATACAAAAAATTAGACCAACAGTTACAGCGAGAAATTGCAAAAGAAATCAATCAACTAGAAGAAAATCCCTATTCGGGCAAACCATTAGGCTACACATTTTTTAGAGAAAAGAAAGTGATGAATTATCGTGTCTACTATCTGGTGTATGATGAATATGTAGTTGTATTTGTTATTACCATCAGTACAAAGAAAGATCAACAAGATGCAATCGATAAAATAAAATCACTCATCCCTTACTATCAACAAGACATTAAAAGAAAACTTAATTTGTAACTTTTTTCCATGGATGAATACGACCAGCTTTAATATCTTCAAGCCCTTTAACTAATGAAAGAAGGAGATCTTCATCTACTTCAGCTTTATGCTTAAGCATCACATACTCTTCCACAGGGATTGTAACCGTTTCCATAATATCCTAAAACACATTGGTATTTATATAGTTTACTACCACATTTGATGAACTAAAGAGAACACAAAATCTGACCAAAACATTCAAATAGACTCTTATAACTAAAATATGAAAATGATCAAAACAAAGAAAAAGAAACACAAAGCTCAAGAATTCTTTGGCTTGCTTAAAGACTGGAAAAAACCAACCGATCAAATCAAACAAGAACTCAAAAAAGGATGGACTTAAACTAAAATCCTTTAAACGCACTCAGCTTACTCCACCGCCCACTCATCCTCCACCCCTTCGCTGCAAAAACGCTTCAATATGTGGTATATCATCTTTCTTTCCTAAATCTAACCAATACTCTTTCAATTTCAATATCCGCGCTTTACCTTGTTTTGCCAGCATCGTCACCGCATCAGTTACTTCAATCTCCCCTCGAGAAGAAACACCCACTTTCTCAAGCAATGAAAATATCTGCGGTGTAAATTTATAAATCCCCGCATTCACCCAATTGCCATAATACTCCTTCGGCTTCTCTTTAATTTCCTTCAGTCTATCGCCCTCATGCACAAGCACCCCATACCGCTCCGGAAACTGCACCTGCATCGCCATCACATACATAAACTCATCATCCATCGGTAACGCCCGTAAATCCTCCTCACTAATCAAATTATCCGTTGAATACACAATAAAATTCTCTTGCCCCACAAACACTTTCGCACATAACACCGCATGCCCTGTCCCCAACTGCTCATCCTGATGAATCAGCGTAATCTTCATCCCACCCTGATGTACTAAATATTCTTTCACAAACGCCGCAACTTTCTCCTTCTTATACCCCACAACTAAGCCGATATCATCAAACCCTGCCAGCCATAAATGCTCAAGCACATACCACAAAAACGGCTTGCCATTCACTTCTACCAACACTTTAGGCGTATCGATAGTTAACGGTAATAGTCTTGTACCTTTCCCTGCCGCAAGTAAGACTGCTTTCATATAGAGAAGAAATATCGTAAACAGTTTTAAAGATTATGGAAAAGAAAGAAGAAAAGGAAGTGAAAAAGAAAAAAATGAATTAGTTATTCCCACAATACTTCCAATCAACTCCTTCTGTACCACCAGCTTTATAGATATACATACTTATAGTAGCTCCTTTTATCGGACACCATCCTTGTTTATCAGGACCAATATCTCCATCCGGTGACATACATCCCACTGAGGGGTTGGAAGATATAGCAGATGTTTCCGGAACATAGAAGTACCACGGTTGTTTCTGATCAATACATTCACTCTGGTATTGTTCAGAAAGACCATCAGGCGTTAGCGTACAATACTTAAACTTTTCCTTCCCTGACCCTTTCACATACACAAACCACTTTGTATTTGCGGCATTATTCTCACTCCCCTTCATCGCACACTTACGTGGCTTATCTTTACCATCAACATAATCACACCCTTTAAATGGACCAGACACATATTCTCCATCTTCACTTCCATAATACCACTCTTCCGCACAGTCAGAATCAACTTTCTCTTCCGATGTTTTCTGAATACTTTCCGAATCTTTCGAACTCGTCACATCACCCACACCAAAATTCGCTAAACTCAACCACTTCCCTTTATCACAGACATGCGTAATCTGTTCCCCAACTTTATTAAAAGCCCCTTCAGGACTGCATGGCGTATTATCTTTACTCTTTTCTTGCGCAACAATATCATCATATGACTTACACACCTTCTTCCCAATCGACTGCGCATCATCAAATAAAGCATACGACTTTTTATTGTTAGGTGAATCTGCAATCGCACACCAATATTTGCTATCATCTTCATTGGTACACCCTTTAAACGCTCCTTTCAATTCCCCTCCATTTGTTTGATAATACCACTCTTTCGCACAATTCCCTGATGCTCGATTATATAACACAGCTCCTTTACTACATACCCCTTGTTTCTTCACATTTAAACAAGATGCCCAATACGCACTACTTCCTTTATTATTGGTACATCCATTCGTACAAATTCCGGCCTCTCCACAATCTTCATTATAATCACAAGAAATATCACAATACTTCCAATCAACATCTTGTTTTCCGCCCGAAACATACACCGTATACTCCTCTGTATCCGTCTGGGTTGGACACCACGATAACGCTCCTTCACCACTAGATGTTTTCGTACAACCCGTATACGGCCCTTTAAACCCTGCCGGTCCACCACCCTGCTTCCAACTTGCTTTGCCAACATACCATTCACCTGCAACACAACTTTCGGTATCTGCTTGCGCAACAGATAATTCTCCCCCAACTGTACTTTGTTGACTTTGAACCTGTTGCTGAGCAATTATCTCTTCTTTAGAACACTCTTTCCACGCTGTCCCCATCCCATTCCCAGTAATATACACATTATCATACCCCTCTGTAGAAACCGTACTTGTCGCACACCAAGGAATAGGATTACCATTTACATCATTATCAGTAAATTGAATTGTACAACCTTCTCCCATCGCATTATAATTTCCTGCCCCATCTAAATATACCCATGCCCCTTCTACACAACCCCCATCAGAAAACCCAGAAATCGCCTGTCCTGCCAACGGCTTTGAACAACTCGTAATCAGAACCAATACACTAATCAAAATTGCAATTAATAATAATTTTTTCATAACAAACACCTCATTTTTAAACTAATAAGAAAAAGAATACTCTTAATATATTTAAACATTTCGCTTTTGCACCCACCATTTATCAGAGAGAGAGAGAGAGAGAAAAAAACTAACCAAAAAACCACCATAAACCAACCGTTAAACGCACTCACCACTCAGTTAAATGCAATCATAAACTTGTTAAATGCAATCAGTTATCCGTTAAACGCACTCAAGTCATCAATTCCCGTAGAAAATATCTCCCAAAAATGAAATCATTAATTAGACAATCCCTCACTCCATCACACCCTCCCTCTCCTCAACCCCTAACACCCGCCGCAGTCCTAAAAAACTCTCAACAATATAAGTAGGCTTCTCAAGTCCACTTTTCGGCACAAGTCCCCGATACTTCCCCGTCGCATGCCGAAACAACACAGTCTTCAACCCCAACTCATTGCCATACTTAATTTCCGAATCAATTCTATCGCCAATCACCCACCCCGCACGATTCGGAAACTGTGCAACCGCCTGCATAAAACAACTCTTCTTAC
>MFTJ01000052.1 GCA_001786805.1 Candidatus Nomurabacteria bacterium RIFCSPHIGHO2_01_FULL_39_10
TGTTAAAATAAGATTGTTCTTTTAGTAGTCTGAAACGGCGAAGCAAAACCAAAAATTTCCTTTCCTTTTTTCTCATAGCGGATCTCCCGCCGAAAATCTGAAATTAAGGAAGGAAAATTTTTGGTTTTTGCTCCCGCGACCGAAGGGAGCGGACGAGGCGCGCAGAATCCGAGCGTACGCATTAGTTTCGCTTCACCACGCACGCGGGGCGTGCGACATTATTTGTTTTTTGGAAATAGGTACGAGCTTGGTACAATAGGGACACCAGCTAATTTTTCGCGGGCTTGGCTCGCCGAAGCTTTAGCGAAGGCGGGCCGTAGTATACCGGTAGTACGCATCCTTCGGGAGGATGTAGACTGGGTTCGATTCCCAGCGGCCCGAACGCAGTGAGGGACGGAGCAAGCAAATTGATTTGCTTGCGTTGGGATATCGAAAGGCTTTTCCGTACGAGCGTAGCGAGGGGGAAAAGCACCTGGCTACGTAGTAGCCGAAATGCCAGCAGGTAGTTTCTCGACTGTCCGACAATTTTTTATGTTACAATATATTTGTAAAATTGTTTTTATCTGTAGCGGGTGGTCGCACTCACATAGGCACATATGTTGGAGTTTCGCCATCACCCGCTTCAAATGAAAATAATTAAAAAATCCAGAAAAAATTTTTCTGGATTTTTTAATTATTAAAAGTTATCCACACTTTTACGAAAAAATCATTGTGTTGTGTGGTGATATGCGGGATAATTAAAATGTTTCCGCAATAAAAAATTTTGGTCGTATTTTTTTTGCAAACTAACTTTAGTAAAATAAAAAAAATTCTATGGCTAAGAAAAAAAAGCGAGCAGCAAAGAAAGGAAAAAGAAAAGCAGTGAAAAAAGGCAAGAGAAAGGCTACAAAGAGACGAAGATAGGTCTCACCTATTCCAACCCCTCACCAAAATTTTTGGTGAGGGGTTTTGTTTTCTTGCTGATGTGTTAGTATATAAATATGGGAATATTCAGCAAAATTTTTGGCAATGAAAGCTCTAAATTCATTGGAAGCACGAAAGAAATAGTGGCTAAAATAAATGCTCTTGAGGTTGATATTTCAAAATTGGCAGATGCGGATTTTCCCAAAAAAATGCAGGAATTCAAGGATAGATTAGCTAAGGCGGAAAATAAAGCGGAGACATTTGATGAAATATTGCCCGAAGCTTTTGCGCTTGTGCGGGAAGCGGCCAAAAGGAATCTAGGCGAGAGGCACTACGATGTCCAGTTAGTTGGGGGGCTTGCGCTTCATAGCGGGAAAATCGCCGAGATGCGAACTGGCGAAGGAAAAACTTTGGTGGCGGTATTGCCGGCGTACTTAAATGCGCTCTCCGGCGAGGGCGTGCACATTGTTACGGTGAATGATTATCTTTCTCGCATCGGCGCGGTCTTGATGGGTCAGGTTTATAATTTTCTCGGGCTTTCTGTCGGCGTGATAAATTCCAATAATGTTTCTTATATTTACGATTCAACACACAAAGAAGAGGACAAAGAGCGAGACACAGTCGGCGAATTTAAAGTTGTCTATGATTTTTTAAAGCCATGTTCGCGCAAAGTTGCGTATCAGACGGATGTGACTTACGGCACAAACCACGAATACGGTTTTGATTACTTGCGGGATAATCTGGCTGTATCAGTTGAAGGTCTTGTCCAGAGAGGTCACAATTATGCAATTGTTGATGAAGTGGACTCTATATTAATAGACGAGGCGCGCACTCCGCTGATCATCTCCAGCGCCGCCGGCGACTCAGAGGATTTTTATGTTAAATTTTATAACATTGCCAAACAGTTAAAGCGGGATACGGATTACCAAGTTGATGAAAAATTAAGAGCAATAACTCTGACAGACACAGGCATCACTAAAGCCGAAACGTTTCTCGGGGTAAGCAATATTTATACCGAAAAGGGGATTAAATATGTCCATCATTTGGAAACAGCGGTAAAAGCGCAGGCTATTTTTGAAAAAGATAAGGATTATGTGGTAAAAGACGGAGAAGTCGTAATTGTTGATCCTTTTACCGGGCGGCTTCAGCCGGGCAGGCGCTGGAGCGAGGGCATTCATCAGGCGATTGAGGCCAAAGAAGGAGTGAAGATAGAAAAAGAAACTCGTTCGTCCGGCTCCATCACGTTTCAAAACTATTTCAGATTTTATAAAAAACTATCCGGTATGACCGGTACTGCGGAAACTTCAGCGGAGGAATTTTTAAAAGTTTACGGACTGGATGTTATAGTAATCCCGACCAACCGTCCGATTGTCCGCATAGACCACAACGATTTGATTTTCCAAACGGAAAAAGGAAAATTCAAAGCGATTGGGAAGAGAGTCAAAGAATTGAATGTCAAAGGACAACCAGTTTTAATCGGAACTATTTCCATAGAGAAAAACGAACTTCTCTCCGCCTATCTCAAACAGGAAGGCGTGCCCCATGTAATTTTAAATGCGAAGAATCACGAAAAAGAGGGTGAAATAATCGCTCAAGCCGGAAAACATGGAGCGGTGACTATTGCTACAAACATGGCGGGGCGTGGAATAGACATCAAGCTAGGAGGCAATCCGCATACGCAGGAAGAATATGAGGCGGTAAAAAATGTCGGGGGACTTTTTGTTTTGGGAACTGAAAGGCATGAGGCGCGCAGGATAGACAATCAGCTTCGCGGTCGTTCCGGCAGACAGGGGGATCCCGGAGCGACGCAATTTTATGTGTCGCTTGAAGATGACTTAATGCGTGTTTTCGGTTCGGACAGAATCAAAAATATGATGGGACGCTTCGGCATACCGGAGGATCAGCCGATAGAAAATAGATTTATCGGCAGGACGCTGGAAGGAGCCCAGACTAAAATAGAAGGTTTTCACTTTGACGCTCGCAAGCACACGCTTGAATACGACGACGTGATGAATCACCAGAGAAAAATTATTTACGAAAGAAGGCAAAAAATGCTAAAAGCGGACAAGGGGGGAATTGAAAAAGTTTTAGAAGATATTTCGCTTGGCAAAGAAAATGCAGAAAAGATATTTGAAGAAAAAAGGAAAAAAATAGGCGATGAAGCATTTCGGGAAACTGTGCGAAGAATAGCCCTTTATACCACGGACACTCTCTGGATGGAACACTTGGAGGCGATGGATTATTTACGCTCATCGGTAAATTTGCGCGCTTACGGTCAGAGGGAACCGATAGTTGAATACAAAAAAGACGGACTGATGATGTTTAAGCAAATGGAAGAGACATTCAAAGAGCAAGTTTTTTCTCTGATTGGCACAATTCAGGAACCAGCTAAGCCAGAAGTTAGCGAAACTAAACAAACTTTAGTTGTTAGTCACACAGAACCTTCCGAACTTGGAGGCAAGAAAGACGCAATTTCGCAAGGACCGTCTTTGCGAAATGAAGACGTGGGTCGCAACGATCCCTGCCCCTGCGGAGCAATAAATCCAGCTACAGGCGAAGTCTACAAGTACAAAAAATGCGGGCTCATCGATGCTCCGCAACACAGGAAGTCGTTGGTGAATTAGAATTTTACAATGTTAAAATTAGCAAAGCCGTCAGCAGAATACAAGAATAGCTTTATCGAAGCTGTTAAGGAATTTGAAGTTAGAGGTGAGGATTTTTATCTTCACGAAAAGAAACCCAGTGACGATTTTAATGAAGTTCTTCAGAAAATTAGAAGATACGAAAAAGGTATAAATTTGCCAGCAGATAGAGTTCCGCAGACGGAATTGTGGCTAGTGGATGGGAAGAAATTCATCGGCTGGGTCAAAATCAGGCATAAGCTTAATGAAAATTTACTTTTACAAGGAGGACATATAGGATATATCATAAGGTCTTCAGAGCGGAAGAAAGGGTATGGAACAAAAATTCTAGAATTAACATTGCCGGTTGCCAAGAAGCTAGGAATCGATAACATTTTGATAACTTGCAATGACAACAATCTCGGTTCGGCAAAGATAATCGAGAAGAACGGCGGAGTTCTGGAAGATAAAGTTATAAATGATGAAAAAGAATTAAAACGCAGATATTGGATAAAAAATAAGTAAAATGGACAACTTGCTTAAGAATTTTAAATTAAAAAGGCGCGCGTGGGTTACATTACTACGCTGGCAAGTATTCTAAGATTTTTTGAAGAGACAATCAAAGACACCAAAACGACACCCGAAATGCGATCACTCCAACTCGTATCAATCCGAAAAGTTATCAATGATTTACTTTATCTAAACAAGCACCATACTATTGTGCTGAAAGATGAGAAAAAGGGTAAGTAGCTCTGATGTTTTGAATATTTTGTTTGTACTATAAAGTTATGCGGTCGTCCACTTTTATGTTATGATAGAAATATGGATAATAAGGTTGATTTTAAAAAAATTATTTTAACGACAGTTGCGACCACGGGAATTTTAGCCATAGCAGCGCTTGCTCCCAATGCGCTTCAAGTGATTAAGCCGTTTTTGAAACATAAAAAGAAATATAATCTTAAATATTATTTAAATCAAAAAGCGCAAAAACTTATCAAAGATGGTTTTCTTAAAATAGACACAGAAAATGGTAGGCAGTTTTTGTCATTAACGCAGAAGGGGGAGCGCAAGTTGCTTTATTACCGAGTTACGGATAGAAAGAAAAATATTAAATGGGATGGTAAATGGAGAGTTGTGATTTTCGATGTGTGGGAAAATGCTCGACAAAAAAGAAATCTTTTGCGAATGGAAATAAAAGAATTTGGTTTTATCCAGCTTCAACGCAGCGTTTGGATTTATCCCTATGAATGCGCTGACTTTATTGAACTATTAAAAACTGATTTATCTTTTGGCAAGAATATAAGGTATATGATTGTAGAGAGCTTGGATTTTGATGAAAATTTACGAAAATATTTTAAATTGAAATAATAATCTCCCACAACTTATCCATACTACAAAACAATGCGGTCGTCTTATTTTGTGTTATGTATGATTCTATGATATTCTCTTGGTAAGAGTTATGGAAAATAATCCGTCTAAATCTTTACAAATAGCTAGACAATTTTTAGGAAAAGAAGTCGAAGTCGTTTTTGATAGACCAATAGGAACTAAACATCCTAAATTTGGATTTGTCTATGAGGTTAACTATGGATACATACCAAATGTAAAAGCTCCAGATGGTGAAGACCTAGATGCTTTTTTTTTGGGAGTAAATCAATCTTTGGAAAAAGCAACAGGAATTGTAAA
>MFTJ01000053.1 GCA_001786805.1 Candidatus Nomurabacteria bacterium RIFCSPHIGHO2_01_FULL_39_10
CGTAGGTAATGCAGGTGGGTATAGTAATGATAAAAGGGAGAAAATGGGAGCAGAAATGATTCCAACTATTTGTTCAGAAATAAAAGAATCAGATGTGGGAACGGTTGTGTGGACGCCAACGGGGGATGGAGCGGCGAAAGAGGATACGCCAAGTGATACGGTGTCGGGTGGGAAGATTGGACGGAAGGCGAGTTGGGGGTAAGTTTATCTATTTGGTTTCATAGACCAAATAAATACTTGTTATTTTGGTTTTAGAGACCAAATGTTTATAAACAAGTAGTGTTTTTAGGATATTATGGATCGTTTATTACTTTCAGCGGTATTGCAGGAACAAGTTTCACCTAAACAAAGATATTTTGTTTCTCGATCAATACAATCAAAAATAGATGGACAAGAACGAACTTCTTTTGTGGTGATTATTTCAGGTGTTCGACGCTGTGGTAAATCAACGCTATTACACCAAATACGTATGAAGAAGCAAGGGTATTATGTTAATTTTGATGATGAGCGGTTGATTGATTTTACGGTGCGAGATTTTCATATTCTGGAAGAATTGTTAGCAGAGTTATTTGGAAAATTGGATTGTTTTTTCTTTGATGAAATTCAAAATATTAAAGGGTGGGAGCGGTTTGTACGCAGATTACATGATTCGGGTAAGAAAGTGTATGTGACGGGTTCGAATGCGAGTATGTTAAGTAGGGAACTTGGCACACATCTCACTGGTAGAACAGTTTCATTTGCGTTATTCCCTTTTTCTTTTCGGGAATTTCTTTCTTTTAAAAAGTATGATACTTCTTTTTCGAATGCACAGGAGAGGGGGATGTTAAAGAAATATTTTAATGAATATCTCTTACAAGGTGGATTTCCAGAATATGTTGAGACAGAAAAAGTCGAATATCTGCAATCGTTATATCAAAATATTTTATTTCGTGATATAATCATGCGGTATAAATTACCTGCGGAAAAACCATTAAAAGAAACAGTATATTATGCAATGAGCAATATAGGTAAACAGTTGAGTTTTAATACGATTCGAGGGATTACGGGGTTGACGAGTGCGACAACGATTAAAGAATATTTTGAATATCTTGAAAATAGTTATTTGCTTTTTTTAGTCCCGCGATTTGATTATTCTCTCAAAAAACAGATATATTCCCCTAAAAAAATATATTGTGTGGATACGGCGTTGGCTCATTTAATAGGTTTTCATGCAACGGCAGATACGGGAAGAATATTGGAAAATGTGGTTTTTTTAGCATTACGTGCTCATGAAAAAGAGATTTATTATCATCAAGATACTTATGAATGTGATTTTTTAGTACGTAAGAACGGGAAAATTAGCGCGGCGATTCAAGTTACAATGGATTTGAAGGCAACCCGAGAGCGAGAAGTTGCTGGCATAGTTGAAGCGATGAAACAATATAATTTGAAAGAAGGAATCATTTTAACGTATGATGAAGAAGAGGACATTTCACTTGGTTTGTTGAAGATTAAAGTTATGCCGGTATGGAAATGGTTGTTGAATTGATTTTTATTTTCTATTTGCTAATCTTAAATATGTATTTAATTCAGAACTAAGGGTTGTGCAACTGTCATAGTTTGTGGTATTGGTTGTTTTTGTGTCTAGGATGGTTTCAAAGATTAATCTGTTGCCGTGGCAGTAGGTTGTTCTGATCTCATCCCAGCGATAGTGGAAATAATATGGTTCTTTTGGGAGGGTGCAGTGGATTTCTTTGTCATTTACGGTATATGTTTGACAGGTAGTGCTGAAATGTTGATCGATGTGAGTTAGGGCAATTGCTTGTTGTTCTTGTTGTGTTGGAGGTGGGAGGGGTTGTGTTGTGAAAGGGGTGCAGCTAAGGATGAGGGAACTTAGGGAATAGAGTAGTTTTTGTTTCATTTATGTATATTTTTAAGAGGGGATTTTTAAAGGTTGTGGGGGATTGTTGGGAAAATTATGCTTTTTAACCGAAAAGTATTTATATATGTATGATATGTATGATATGTATGGCGCATATTACGTTAAGTGTACCAGATGAAATCTATGCAGAGATGAAGAATCATCCGGAAATTAAATGGAGCGAAGTGGCACGGCAGAATATCATTAATAAAGTGCTGTCGTTGAAAAAAGTGATGTCTTCAAAAGAATTGTTCTCTTTATTAGATGAAAAAACACAACGAAGTCTTAAAAATACTTCTGATGATGAATGGAAAGAGTTTTCTTTAAAGATGGAGAAAAAGGGATGGATGCGAAAGAAATACTTGACACAAGTGTAGCAATGGAGCGAAAGGAAGGAATTATTACTGTTTTTTCAGCTGTAGAGTATCCTCCAACAGTTAAGCAAAAATTTTCAATTATATTTCCTGAAGCATCAGATTATGTTACGGCGATTAGTATTGCAGATGCGTTACGTGCAAAAGGGACGCCAATTGGTGCGGTTGATATTTTAATTGCGAGTGTGTGCCATAATCGTATGGCGAGATTAGTTACGAAAGATAAAGATTTTGAGTATGTGCAGAAAGTGATGCCGAATTTTTTAGTGAAGTTTATGTAAGGGTTATTTTTTTCCTAAATAGATGTTGAAGGCTTCGGCTAACGCTTTACATTCGTCTTCACCAAAGCGAGCGGCGGTGATTTGAGTGTCAAATATATAACTTTCATATTTTCCCGTAATATATACTGAATGAAAATCACAACGAACGTTTCTTATTTCATCCCAAGTAAATGAGGCGACTTTACCATATTGGTTGCAGTAGAATCCTTCATCATTTACTTTGTAATTATCAGCGTAAGTGAGGTAAAATTCAAAAATTTTTTCGATGTTATATAATGCAATCTCTTTTTTATGTTCGGGATAGAGGGCATAGTCTCTTTTGATTTCAGGACTAGGACAGGCCGTATTAAGAAGAAGACTTAATGCCAGGATACTTTTGTGGAGGGGTTTCATAGTTTCTTTTAGATGTTAATTATTTTTTTGATTTGCGAAGGATTTCGATTGCTTCAGCAAATTCATAGGTTTGTTGATAGTTGCGAAAACGGTAGATTTCAGGGCATTTATGTTCATCTATGCATATCTTAAGAAAAAAATAAGAAGGAATCATTTTTTTAATCTCATCCCATTTAATTTCAAATGTATATTCTTTTGTTCTTTTACAGTATTTCTCTACTTCGGAAGGGGCATCAAATGCTAATTCAACACAATCAGTTTCAACATAGGTCATTTGGTCTGGAGTAAATGTCATGGAATTACAGCGCGGGAGGCCGCCATCACCTGAACAGATATTTTTAGCGATTTCTTGTAAATTATATAATGCGATTTCGTTTTTATAATCAGGATATTGATTGTAATCACGTTTCGCGTAAGTAGGTGGCGGAGCGCAGGAAACAAGTGTTGTTAATAGTACGCTTGGAAGAACGTTTTTTATGTTCATACGTTTGGAGAACGAGGGAGATATATAAATATTATGGATTTTTTACTTTAAAGTTACATAATATTTATATACTATTTATTGCTTTACGCTGAGATATGATTGGGAAAAAAATATATTCTAGTGTAGTTGCTTTATCTGTTGGGATGAGTGGGTGTTATGGGTCTCACAAAGATTTTGTACGTGATCAAGATTCTGTTTTGTCGGTTCGAGTATTGGATGATGAGTTTGAGAAAGGGTTTCAAAATTTTTATAATAGTAGCCCATTAGAACAAAAGATATTGGGTTCTGTTGTCGTGGGTAATGCTCCTTGTCCTCCGTATTTACCCAATTGTGGAAAGAAAAAAGAAGAGGAGAAGACGAATGAAAAAGAAGAAGTGTTGCGGGGTCGTTCGCCGTATGAAAATGGTTCTTCGGGAAGAAGTGGTCCATCTACTCCAGCTCCTTCAGCTACGGTTGCTAAAAGCACATGGCCGTATTGGGTGGCGATTGGAGGAGGAGCGTTGGCAATAGCTTTTGGCTATGATATGACCAAAGCTACAGCATGTTTTGATTGTAAAAGTAGTGCAGATGTGAAGAAACCATTAGAACCAATTGGATATGTGTTTATGGTAGGAGGAGGGTTGCTTGTTGTTGGTGGAATTATAGGTTTAGCTAAATAGATTTTTCCCCTCCAAAACCATAGGTTTTTTATAGTATTCTTATTTTTGTTCTATATATGATAAAGTGGTTTAAAGAGTATGTTAGTACGTTTAAGTTTACGTTTGATTTTTGGAGTACGTTTTTAGTTGATTATGTCTTTTTTGGTGGGTTGTGGTTGTTATTTACGTGGTTTTCAGAGTATGTGAATATGCAATCGAAAGGATTGATGCAGGGGAAGAGTCTTGAGCAGATACAGCAGTCGTTTACACCGGAAAATGCGCAGCAGTCGCTTGCGTTTTTGTCGCAGGTGAGTTCTTTTTTATGGGTTTTTGTTGCCGGGTTAGTGTTGTTAATAGTTGGGGGGTTTTTATTATTTGGGTTAGAGCAAGCGATGATTTGGTATCATTTTGAGCGCAAAAAAGTGAGTTGGAAGATGTATTGGAAGTGGAATGTGTTTCATGTGGTGTTAATCATTCCGTTGGTGTTGTATGGATTGTTTTATTTGTTGATTACATTGATATTTAGTGGATTTTTTAATTTTGTTATTAGTTTGATTCCAACGTTATATTTTAAAGCGCCGAGTACATTTCAGGCGGTTGTGAAATTTTTGAATGGGGTGGTTAGTTTTTCGCTTGGAATATGGTTGTTGTTATTACTATTTGTGATGTGGTATGTGTTTGCGCAAAAGTATAAAGTATGGGAGTCCATTGGGGATGGATTTCATTTGGTTTGGCAGAGAAAAATGAGGTTTGGAAAATTATTTGTGTTTGCGTTAATAATGGCGGTGTTATTTACACTTATAGCGGTGCCGTTTCGAATGTTATTTGCATCTGTTTCTGTGTTGAGTATGGGGTTTGATTTGTTTGTGTTATTCTTTTTTGTGGCGTGGCTGCGGTTAGTTGTGGTTGAGATGTTGAAAGAGTAGATATTGGTTATTGATTTAGAATGAGTGCGTTATGTGCAATCCGGGTACGGTACCTATAAACACAAAATTTATAACTTTAATCACAATAATAAAAGTATGGATAAAAAATTACTGCAAGAATTAAACCGCTTTCTAGGAAAAGCTGCTCTCAATACTTATGCAGGTGGTGGTCAAGAAGTTGGTCCTGAAGAAGCTGGTTTCAAAGAATTAGAGTTCAAGGAGGGTGGCTGGTATTAC
>MFTJ01000054.1:0-2710 GCA_001786805.1 Candidatus Nomurabacteria bacterium RIFCSPHIGHO2_01_FULL_39_10
TTTGACATTGTCTTTTGTTGTTGTCTCTAATTTTCCCAAGCTAATCGTTTGCTTCCTGCAATCTGCGTTTTTGAGCCCGAAGGGAAACGGTATCCACCGCCACCCCTCTTCAAAGAGCGCATCCATGCGTTCTCCGAGAGACAGGAGCTGTCCTTTCCACCCGATCTCGATGCTTTTGAGTCCACCGAGGACCCAAATACCGAGGACCAAGACCAAGAGGAGCGAAATCCATGAGAAACTCATAATCGTCATAACGGCGACCACGAGTACTGAGAGCATGGATATCACTCCCAGTATTCTGTCAATGTTGTTCATTGTTTTCTCCGGTTGTGCGCTTTTGAGGCGCGTTGTTTATTTGGGTTCTATAAAATAGGTTGCCCGTCAAAAAGCCGAGACCTCACCCCCGCCCGCTTTCGCCTGAGCGAAGCGATTGCGGGCAGGCCAGCCCTCTCCTTGTAAAGGAGAGGGGGAATTTCAGCCTCTTGATGGGCAAACTATTCTTATTTAACCATTCATAATCAACGTTTTTCAAAGAACTTGCACCTCTACTATTGTATCACAAAAGCTAGCAAAAGTCAAGATTGCTATCTAGCGTATTTGATGTACAATTTGTGTGTAATTGTTTAATTTATGTCAAGCATAATACAGTTTACAATAAGAAAAGATGAAGATGGTTATTCTGCCAAAGCGGTTAATTTTCCTATTTTTACTTGTGGTAAAACCTTATCGGAAGTGGAACATAATATACAAGAGGTGACTGATCTTTTTTTGGAGGATGAGGACTTGGCTTCTCTAGGACTTTCTGATAAACCATCAGTAATGGTTAACTTTGAAATACCCTTACAGGTTTATGCCTAATAAATTAAGAGATTTATCTGGAAAGGAAATTATTAAGTTTCTTGAAAAAGAGGGTTTCAAGATTTATAAGACACGTGGCAGTCACTGTAAAATGAAGAGAATTATTTCAGATAGTTCTCAAACTCTTTTTATACCTTTGCATAAATCTATAACTAAAGCTACTTTGCATGATATTTTTTATCAAATATCAGAATATCTACCAGGTTCATTAGAACTGAAGCGTTTTTTCTTTACTGAGTAATTTTGCCAAAAACTTCACTTAGAGATAGAATGTACCCATGCTATTTTCCGCCATAGTCACCATAATAGGTCTTTCGCTTTTTGAGGCTGTTTCGTCGGTTGATAACGCCATTATCAACGCCGAGGTTCTTTCTACCATGGGCAAAAAAGCCCGGAGGTGGTTTTTGACATGGGGGATGTTTATTGCAGTCTTTCTGGTCCGCGGGTTTCTGCCTTTTGCCATTGTTTGGGCTTTTAACGCCAAGCTAAGCTTTATGCAGGTTTTATCTGCGGCGTGGAGTTCAGACCCGATGGTGGTGGATTCTATTCACAAGTCCGCTCCGATTCTCCTCGTAGCCGGCGGAGTTTTTCTTTTGTTTCTGTTTCTGCATTGGCTTTTCTTGGAAGACAAGAAGCTGGGCTTGCCGAGAACGGAAGCGTTTTTCATGAAGCAGGGAGTTTGGTTTTACGCAGTGGTCTCTGTCTTGCTCGCGGTTATCGCGTGGTTTGCTCTACAAGAGAGCAACCTCATGGGCTTTGGAGCGGTGGTGGGTTCTAGCTTGTTCTTTATTACTCATGGCTTCAAACAAAATGCCGAAGAGCAGGAAAAAAAACTGCTTGGTTCTGCGCACTCGGATTTGAGCAAGCTTTTCTTTTTGGAAATAATTGACACTACTTTTTCCATAGACGGGGTGCTGGGTGCTTTCGCTTTCACTCTCTCCGTGCCTCTTATTCTGCTCGGCAACGGCTTTGGCGCGCTCATTGTGCGGCAGATGACCATCAGCAACATAGAGCGTATCAAAAAATATGTTTATCTAAAAAACGGAGCGATGTACTCTATATTGGTGCTGGGGGTTGTCATGATCCTGCACAGTTTTGGCGCTCATATACCGGAATATGTGTCTCCACTCGCCACATTTATTATAATTGGATTTTTCTTTTGGAAGAGTAAAATGGCAATAAGTTAGTGGAGTTAAATTTTTTCCTCTTCTCCTTTCTTAAGGAGGGGAATGAGGGGAGGTTCTTAATTCACCTCACCCCCGACCCCTCCAGTCCCTCCTGACCTCACCTAACCTCTCCTTATCAGGGGAGGCTACCTCACCCCCCGACCCCTCTCCAAAATAGTAATTTTAGAGAGGGGAGAAATTCCAAATGTATTTTCCCCTCTCCAGTAATCTGGAGAGGGGATGAAAGGGGTGAGGGGAACCAAAAATCCCCCTGATAAGGGGGATTAAGGGGGTTGTATTTTATTTATGTTTCATAGGCGTTGCGTAATATTTTTCACTTCCGCCAAAAACTTTTCGCGCCAATATAACTGTTCCGAGAATGAGTATAGCGAAGAAAGTCCATCCAGTTAAGCCGGAAGGCAGAAAACCATCTGTGCCGAAAATGACTCCAGCTAAAAGGTCGCCATATTTGTTTGTCACCTCATCTTTCTTTGCGACTTCAGCGGTTTTTGTCTCGTCAGTTTTTGCTTTGGCTACTGCCTTTGGCGCAACCTTAGGAGCGTTTGGATTTGTGGCGCTTGAATAAACAGTCGGCGTAGGGGCAGGAGCCGGGGCAGGGGTTTCTACATAGACTGGAACTTGATAGTAAATTGGTTGTGGGTAGCTATTTTCGGCATCATAAACAA
>MFTJ01000054.1:2791-6470 GCA_001786805.1 Candidatus Nomurabacteria bacterium RIFCSPHIGHO2_01_FULL_39_10
AACTATTGATTTATTGTTTAATTTAAACATATTGGCAGTATAGCATATATAAATATAAAAGTCAAATGAAAACAGCGTTGTCTGCAGGAAGGCCTGCGAGACAACGCTGTCGCATAGCGGATCTTCATCGAGGGGAATTGTAGGGCTGATACCAGCCCCCGGGGGTGCCATTGACACCCCAGTTGCTACCACCCCAACCGTAGTGTTGGTGGTAGTGGGTGTCCCTGTTTTTCCAATTTAGGGAACACCCTGTGAATAGGGTTGCCGTGATTAAGCACACGGCAAATGCTTTCATGTTTTTTTTCATATAGAAAGAACAATACTTTACCTACTACCAATAGTATAGCATACTCAGACCCTATTGTCAAGCTTGCTTTTGTGCGCACAATGTATATACTATCCGGATGACTACATTAAACATAAGAATTGATGAGAAAATAAAAGAAGACGCTCGCAAGACTTTTGCTAGCATGGGTCTCGATATATCAAGCGCCGTGAAGCTTTTTTTGTATCAAAGTGTGGAACAACAGCGAATTCCTTTTGAGTTGCGTACAATAAACGGCTACACAGAGAAATATGAAAATGAAATTCTAAAGGAGATAGAGCATGTAAAAACCGGTTTAAAAAACAAGACCATTAAACCCTACAAAAGCATACGAGAGCTCCACGCTAATATTCTAAATGACAAATAAATGCTTTTAGTTATTGAGTCAAAGAAATATCAAAAATCTTTAAAACTCTACCTTCGGCATAAGAGTTTTTCTATCGCCAAACTTGAAAAGATTATACTTTTGATTCAAAGGCAAGTTCCACTAGACCCAGCATATAGAGACCATAAGTTAAAAGGCAAACTGGAAGGCGCTCGCGAATGTCACATATATCCGAATGTTTTATTAATGTATAAAATTTTAGAAAAAGAATCAGCGCTTTTCCTTATAAACATAGGTTCGCATCCAAAACTGTTGTAGTAAAAATTACAACTTTTTCTAACTTTGTGGGCAAGGGGGGACTCGAACCCCCACGGATTTCTCCACTGGTTCCTAAGACCAGCACCTATACCAGTTCGGTTACTTGCCCGAAAGCATTTTATCCGCTATTATTTTCTTTCTAGACAAGCATATCACATTTTTTGGATAAATTAATTTTAATATTTTTACACTGTCTTCTTTTCCAAATCTTAATATATGCATGTAAGTTTTTCGAGTTTGAAAAACGGATCCCCCTTTAATCGGAAAAGCTTTGCGGGATTCTTCCAGCATCCACTTGGTAAAGTTTTTACTAGCTGAACAAATACGAAGAGTGTATTGAAGATGTTTGCTTTCAGGATGGGTAAAGATTGTCAAACTTCCGTCACCATCCAAGCATCCTCTAAAAAAGTGCGGAAAATACTTTACAGGTATTTTAAGGTCGGAAATTGTTTTGGATTTTCTTGGAGTAATTCCTATTTTTAACAGGAACTCGAAAAAATTTTTGTCTCCGAATTGCAAAATAAAATATTTTTTCTCTTCTGATCCACCGCGAGCTTTTCTTCCAATATTGTTCTTAATTTTTAAACATTTCCGACAGTTAACAACCATTTCGTAGTCTTTAGAAGTTATACATATATGTCTTTGGTCAGGAGACAAATTACCGTCAGTTGCTATTACTCCTATAACATATGCGAAATTATTATTCCAGACTAACTTAACTTTGTTTTTTCTGAAAGCCATATTAGTATTATACTAAAACATATAGCGTCTACCAATAGTAAAATGTGCATAAAGTTGTAAAACTCTCTCAAATAATATAAGCTACTTAATATAAGCGCCCATAGCTCAGCTGGTAGAGCAATCGACTCTTAATCGAAAGGTCGCAGGTTCGATCCCTGCTGGGCGCACCAGAAAATATTTCTTTGATAATTTTAGTCATATTGTTTTATACTTTTTTGTACAAAAATCAATTTTATAATACAATGGGCTAATGCTGAGCAAGATCCGAAAATATGATTTGGAAATAGTCGTCTTCGTTTGCGGCGCGGTGGTGATGGTTTTTGAACTTATCGGCTCTAGAATTATGGCTCCTTATGTCGGCACTTCCACTTATGTCTGGACCAGCTTAATCGGGGTGATTCTAGGCAGTCTGAGTGCCGGATATTATTTGGGCGGGCGGCTTGCCGATATTTGGCCCTTTACGAAGCCTCTCTCAATAATCATATTTATTTCGGCTGTTGCCATTTTCTTTTCGACTATTATTAAAGATTTTGTATCCTTAACGGCTGTTGTTTTACCCTTTTCCATTGAAATTAAATCTCTGATTATTTCAGTCGTTCTTTTCGCTCCGGCAAGTTTTCTGCTCGGAATGGTCTCGCCCTACGCGGTGCGTCTGCGGATGAAGGAGGTGGAAAAAGCGGGCGCGGCGAGCGGCAATTTGTACGCGATTTCCACTCTGGGGAGCATTGTCGGGACATTTGTGGCTGGTTTTTATCTAATACCTCGCTTCGGTTCTTTCTTTTCGCTTTTCGCGCTGTCTTTCATTTTGATTTTTACAGCTCTTTTTTTAGTTGAGAAGGAAATTCGGCATTTTTTTAGCAAAAAATTTTTGTCTTTTTTTCTGCCTTTTCTTATTTTTTTTATCGTTTATCCAGTCGCCGCGTCTGTATTTAGAAATAAGAATTTTGTCGCTGATCTTGATACGGAGTACAACAGGATTTATGTGAATAGGGGAGTCAGGCATTTTACGAGCAGAGAAATAATATCTTTATCTACCGACCCTTTTGGCACCCAGGCGGCTATTTTCATAGATGACCCGGATGAATTGGTTTTTGAATACACTAAATTTTTCAAAATGGCCGAAGCGGTCAAGCCTGACGCGAAAGATGCTCTAATGATCGGCGGGGGCGTATACACTTATCCACGTGATTTTTTGAAGAATTTTACCGAGTCAACTATGGATGTGGTGGAAATTGACCCCGGCATGACCGAAGTGGCAAAAAAATATTTTGGATTGAAGGACGACCCGCGCATGAATATAATCCACCAAGACGGCAGGATATATTTGAATGGCAATCAAAAGAAATATGACGTGATATTTTTGGACGCGTTTAATTCTTTTTCTTCTATTCCTTTTCAATTAACGACTGTCGAGTCTGTCAGAAAAATTTCCGAGTCTCTAAAAGATGACGGAGTTGTTTTTGCTAATATCATTTCGTCAATTGATGGAGATAAGGGAAAGTTTTTCAGGGCGGAATACGCGACCTATAAAAATGTTTTTCCAAATGTTTATGTCTTTACCTTAAACCGTTTAAAAGACGGTAGCGCGATTCAAAATGTTATGTTAGTTGCGACAAAAGAAAAGAAGCCGATAGATTTTTTTGCCGACTCTTTACTCGCCGAATATTCAGAAAAATTGTGGACGCATGCGGTTGCGGATGATGTGCCGATTTTGACAGACGACTTCGCGCCCGTTGAATTTTACAAAAGGATGGCGATATAAATATATTTTGAAAGTTTTGTTAAAAATGCTAGATTAAATAAACGGCCTGGTAGCCAAGTAGTAAGGCAGCGGTCTGCAAAACTGCTATACGTGGGTGCGATTCCCACCCAGGCCTCCAGGCAGATAAAATGCCCGAGTGGCGTAATTGGTAGCCGCAGGAGACTTAAAATTTCCCGACCGCAAGGTCATGTGGGTTCGATTCCCACCT
>MFTJ01000054.1:6478-7711 GCA_001786805.1 Candidatus Nomurabacteria bacterium RIFCSPHIGHO2_01_FULL_39_10
AATAGCAAGTAAATTTATCTAAAAATACCCATATTTATCAAGTCTAAAATACTTGACTTTTGTCTTCTGTTGTGCTATACTATAAGGGATAGTAAACAATCTGTTCATTTATGAAAAAAATACTGTTCGTATTATTGGTGTCGGCCCTCCCAGCTTTCGGCTGCGGATGCCAGTCTCCCCACAACAACGCGATTAACAAAATCGCGAAGTTAAACGAGACTGAAAAAACGAAAATTAAGGCGATCGTTAAGGTCACCGAAAACGCCTCCAGGCCAGTGATCATTTCTGGCTTCGGTGTCGGTTACAACAGTTACGGCACTATCGTAACTGGGTCCGGCGAAGGCGGAGTGAACGTTATCACCACGAGATAAAACAACCAACAAAAACAATCATCGAACGGACGCCGTGTACCACTGAAAAGGTACGCGGCGCCTTTTCATTTATATATACTTGACATTCTCCTAAGAAAGTGATATACTGCACATATGAATAAAATTAATAACAAAAAAATTACATACAGTTTGATTTTATTGGCTTTTTTAGCCTTTATACTGCCTACCCAAGGTTTTGCGAAGGCTTGTAGTGAAGGCGGCTGTAACTACGTCTTTAGTAACTATAGTGAACCAGCCCCCTCCCAAACAGTGGAAAAACAACTCGTCAATCCTAGCCCAGTGATCACTTCAATCAACCCCGGTTCTAGCGCAAAAGGCCTGGGCACCAAGACCATCACCATAAAGGGTAGCGGTTTCATCCCAAGCTCAGTAGCTAGAATGAACGGTTATGACCGAACGACTGTCTTCATAGACTCTTCAAATCTTCTGATGAAATTGACGGAGACTGACCTGTATAGAGACACTTCTTTCTTCGTTACCGTTTTCAACAGAGGTCCTGGCGGCGGGTACTCAAATGCAGCCACCTTTACCATTTACAAGGCTGTAGGTTCCCCTTCAGCAAGTGTGCAGAAGAAAAATAGTGGCACAGCATCAGGCACAGTGATAGTCAATGACACTCCAGACACCTTCTACGAAATACCAGGAGAGCAGGGCGCTGGTAGTGAAGTTAGCAATCTAGCGGGAAACGCGATCTTCGGCTCGAACGGATTTATGCCTTCCGGCCTAATCCAATGGATCCTGTTTGCGATAGTGGTTCTGCTTATTGTCATCTTAATCAGAAAAGTTTTCGGAGCAGAAGAAAAATATCACGCTACGCCCCTAAAACATAGCTAATTTAATA
>MFTJ01000055.1:0-1014 GCA_001786805.1 Candidatus Nomurabacteria bacterium RIFCSPHIGHO2_01_FULL_39_10
AGGCCGTCAGAAAGGGTTATATGGGGTTGTGCGAGAGGTTGAGGGGAAAAAACCAACTATTGATTTATTTTTCTTGCATGGGTGTTTTCCAAGTGAAGTGTATCAAGATGCTATATGTCAGATGAATATGGATTACATTATGGGAGGCGATATGCGCATACCCTTAGAAGATCCACTTACGTCAGATGAAGTGAATAAATCTTTTTTTGATGGGACATACAAACCGTTGATTGATGAGAGGCCAGAATTAAATGCAAGTTGGATTCGTGTCAAAGCGTATTATGCGGTTGAGCCGAAAAAAAATGTTGAGCAACAAGCGTATGAGCAACAAGTGTTAATTGAAAGTATGAAGCAGATTAGGTTTTTTTTGGAAGGATATCGACCGCTGAAACGAATGTTTGTTGAGGTTGATTTTTCAGTTCATGATCCCGCGTTATTTTCAAAATTTTTAGTGGGAGCACAGTTTTCGTTTGAAGATAATGTTAATAGTTCTGAGAAGTTGGTTGAGCAAGCTTTGGACGTGTATGGGAAATTTAATTTTTGATATTTTCCGCAATATATTTATTAATTCTGATTCATATTTATTATTATAATATTAAAAATTATAATATTAAAATATTAAAATTAGATATGAGATAGTAAATAGAGATAATATGGTAAAATGGAAACATCTGAATTAGTTGGAAAAGTTGTACTGGTTGGAATTTCTTTTTATGATAAAAAGAGGACTTTTTTAGAGGACTATCAAACGCATGGAACTATTGATAAAATTGTTGATGGGTTGATGATACTCTCTCGTCCGCAAGGAAAGTTTCAACTGCCTTATGAAGGGTGTGAGTTGCAAAAAGCAAAAGAGGGGCGTTATACAGAAAAGAGTACGGGTGTTTTGATAGAAAATCCAGATTATCTTGGTTCGTTACATATTATGGTGCGTGATGTTGGCGAGATTGCGCATTGCAAAACGGTTGGGTATCAACCAAAGAAGGAATAATTTGGCAAATATAGGACATTTTA
>MFTJ01000055.1:1101-5788 GCA_001786805.1 Candidatus Nomurabacteria bacterium RIFCSPHIGHO2_01_FULL_39_10
CCGTTTGATTTTCGGTCTCCGGAAGATTCATGTTATTATCGTTCTTTAGAAAATAATCTTGTTTTTGTTCGTGGTAATATAATTATTGATCCAGGATATGCCTTTCCTACTCCTCTCACCTCTCAAAACTCGATAATAGATTCTTACATGAAACCCGCATCGTATTATAATGTGGAAACAGGCGAAACGGTAACAGTACAGTTGTTTACAAACCGTTCGTTTATCGATACGTTTGTATTGCGCATTTGTGAGGATGTTACGTTGATTGAAAAACTAAATCAAAACACAAATAATTATTTTTCATTAAAGAAAGAGAGTTGTATTCAAGAATTGAAGCCAAAGATTGTTCACTATAATGCGGCCGAGGGAGATAAAGTTTTGTGTGGGTATGCAAAAAATGAGGAAAAGTGTCTATCTTGCATTCGGCAACGGGATTTCTCGAATTCGTTGTTTAGTGGGTATATTTCATTTAGTTTTATTTTGATTGTATTCTTTTTACCGGCAGCGATACTATATCTGTTAGTTTCTTGGTTGAGACGAAAGTTTTATCGAAAATCTTTTGGTCCAAAATGGTTGCGAATGGTTTGTATTGTCATTGTGATTGCAGCTATTCTTTTACTTATTTTAAATATCGGAGCGATTATTGTATTTGATATCCCCTTATCAAGATAAGTGATATTTTTACTTTTTAGGACTTAAATTTAGGTATTTTTTATAAAGAGTGACTATTTTTGTTACTTATTATGGCAGAGTTTACATTTATTGATACGCAGCAGAAGCTGATGGAGGCTGCGGAAGAGTGGCAATCGTTATCGGAGATTGCAATTGATTTAGAATGTGAGAATCAGTTGCATTATTATGGGTCGTTTTTGTGTTTGGTGCAGTTGTCTTCGCGAACGAAAAATTGGATTATTGATGTGTTGGCGGTGCCGGATTTAGGACCGTTGATGTTGATGTTTGAGGATCGGCGGATTTTGAAAGTGTTTCATGATATTAGTTTTGATTTTCGGATTTTGTTTTCGCAATACAAATGTGTGCCCAAACATTTTTTTGATACGCAGCTTGGGGCATTATTTTTAGGTGAGGAGAAGATTGGACTTGGTTCATTGCTTGAGAAGTATTTTGGATTAGTGTGTGATAAAAAGTTTCAGCAGGTGGATTGGACAAGACGGCCGTTGTCAAGTGCGATGCTGGCGTATGCGGTGCAGGATACGGCGTATTTGCTTGGGTTGTATGATAAATTGTGTGCGGAGCTGTTGCGATTGGGTCGGTTGGAATGGGTGCGAGAAGAATGCAGGTCGCTTGAAGCTGAGGATTATACACTTAGAGAGCAAGAGCATTCAGATATTTCTGGCTATAAGAGCATGATGCCCAAAGAGAGAGCGGTGCTGCATGTGTTATTTGATGAGCGTAGGCGATTGGCGAAGTTGAAGAATGTACCATCGTTTATGATTTTTACAAATAGGCAATTGATTGCGTTTACGGGTAGTTTACCGTATTCGGCGGAGGATTGGAAGCATTTACGAGGCGTGCATCCGATTGTGAAAGAGAATGCGCAGCGATTGCATGAGTTGGGACAGCAAGCGCGATCTGGGTCGGGGGAAGAGTATATTCGTGAGAAAAAGGAGAAGATGCCGATGGCGGAGTATGAGCTGCTGACGCAGTTAAGTGAGGTAAAGAAGAAAATTGGAGCGAGGTTGGGATTGCGGCCGCATTTATTATTATCGGAAGAGCAGGCGAAAGATGTGGTGCTGCGCAAATCACTTGATGGATTGCGAGGGTGGCAGAAAGAGTTGTGGAAGAGTGAGGAGATTATGAAGAGGATTATTGGATGTTGATATTTAAATGTGTTAAAATAATTATATTCTTAGGAAATATTTATTAAGTTTGAGATTATTCTTTACTTATGAAACTTGATTTGATCAAAAAACAGTTTAGGAATGAATGGGTTTTAGTAGAGGTCTTAGAAGAGGATCAAATGGGTAGTATTATTGATGCAAAACTATTAGCTCATAGTCCGAATAGAGATGATACTTATACTGCAATGAAAAAGACAAATAAATATACTTATCATTTTTATAATGGGGAAATCCCAACAAAAGGGTATGCGGTAGCGTTTTATGGCAAGAATTGATTTTTCTTCTGATGCTGTTGTATTAATTGTTGATGTGTTTTTAGAACATAAAGCTGTGGCGAGGAAATTGCGTATGGCGGTGGACACAGGCGCAAGCTGCATTATGGTCCCTTGGGATGTTGCGTTGGCGTTGGGTCTTGCACCGGAATTATCTTCTGAAAAAATTGAAATAGTAACTGCTAGTGGAACGGAAGTTGCGCCGGTTGTTTATATTGGACTAGTTAGAGTAGGTGATAAAGAATGTTTTAATGTTCGTGCAGTGGTTCACGATCTTCCGCAAAAAGGATATGTTGATTGGTTACTTGGTTTAAGTTTCTTAAAAAATTTCAATTTAAATATTAATTTTAAAGAGGGGGTTATGATTTTAGATTAAATTATTTTTTATTTGAAATTTAATCACATTAAAATTATAAATGAGTGCGTTTAACAATTGATTGTGTTTAACAAGAATATAAAAATCTTACATTTAACATAATGATATTTGAATATAGGGATATATTATAATGGATACAACACAATTTTCAGCGGGAATTTTGGATTGGTATGTTATTCATAAGCGGGATTTGCCGTGGCGAGAAGTGGGGTTAGATCCGTATCGTGTGGTTGTGGCGGAGATTATGTTGCAGCAAACGCAGGTGCCAAGAGTTATTGAGAAGTATACAGAATTTTTAGGTTTATTTCCAACGATTTATGATTTGGCGCAGGCGTCGCGAGAGTCGGTGATACAGGCGTGGAGCGGATTGGGGTATAATCGGCGTGCGATTATGTTACAGCAGTTTGCACAAGAAGTGGTTAAGTTGTATGAGGGGAAGATTCCGCAGGTGCCGGAGGCGTTGATTAAGTTGTCGGGGATTGGGCCGTATGCGGCGGGGTCGATTGCTTCATTTGCATTCAATCGGCCAGAGCCGGCAATTGATGTGAATGTGCGGCGGATTTATATGCGATATTTTCATGGACGTGATGAAGGGTTGCCGATGGGACGGGAGGAGGAGAAGAAGTTGTATACGCTTGTGAAATTGAGTATTCCAGAGAATAAGAGTTGTGATTTACATAATGCGTTGATGGATTTTGGCTCGCTTGTGTGTTTGCGGGATGCGCCGAGATGTAGCAGTTGTGTGTTGCGGAAAAATTGTGGTTTTTTTCCGTTGTATACTGTTGAGAAAGAGAAAGTGTTATTTGTTGCGGAGAAGAAAGTGGAGAAGGGTGTGATGGAGAATGGTCGACATATTCCGAATCGGATTTTTCGCGGGCGGATTGTGGAATTTGTGCGCAAGCATGCAGGAGAAGAGGTTTCGCTTGAGGAACTTGGGTGTGCGGTGAAGAAGGATTATGTTGATGCGGATGAGGGTTGGTTGGTGGAATTGTGTTTGAAGTTGGAGAAAGAAGGGATGATTACGTTTGGGAGGATGGGTGTTAAAATGGAAGGAAAAGAGGATGGGAGGGTCGTGTTGGGGTTAGGAAAGTAAGGGTGTTATTCAATCTATAGTTTGAGTTATCAGAATGATTATATATTGGTTTATGTTTAATTGTGTTATGACTTCAGATATGACTTATATTTGTCCGATTGATAGGAGTACGATGAAATATGGTAATTTTGGGGATGGATATGAAAGTGAGTTTGGAGCGGTTTGTCATAGTTGTGGGTTTTTATATTCAAAACGTGATTCGGGAGGGCTTGAGGATCAGGCACGCGCATATGTTACGGGGGTTATTGGTGAATATCATTCTTTGAAGAGTAAGAAGAAAGATTTTTTACAAAAACTTGAACATGAAAGATCTGGTTTAGAACAAAAAATTCGTAAACTTAAAGGATGTGCGCAAGGAGAGTTTGAGAGTCCGCTAGCGCGAGTGATATTTTTTGATACGGTGTGATTAGTACTTCTCTTGCGATTGTTTTTTGAGTGTTTCTTGTGAGTGTTATAATTTCAGTTATATTTCTCTCTGGATTATGATAATGGTGAGAATATGTAGATTCTTTGGTGTATTCATCACTTTTTAGGCTAATTACTTCTTTATTAAAGAAAAGCATAAATAGGGTAGGGTTATTTTTAGGTATATGGAAGCATTTTACAAGTTTTTGGATCATACGGCGGATGTGATGTTTGTGGCGAAAGCGGGGACGTTGCCTGAATTATTTGAGCAGTGTGCGATGGCTACAGAAGAGACGATGGTTGATATTGCGCGGGTGAAGCAGAAAGTGTCGGAGAAGATTTTAGTTGAAGAGAAGTCAATTGAGCAGCTGTTATCGAGTTTTCTTGATGAGTTGGTGTTTTTTAAAGATTATAAGCAGTTGATGTTTAGCAAGTTTGAAATTGAGATTGCGGAGTTAGGTGGAGGGCGAGGGTTTGAGTTGAAGTGTATTGCGCATGGAGAAAAGTTGGATTTGACGCGGCATAATCCGAAAGTTGATGTGAAGGCTGTTACTATGCATTTATTTAAAGTTGAGCAGGTGAGTTCGGGGTGGAAAGCGCAGGTGATTTTGGATATTTGAGTGGAAAGTGGTTAATATAGGTTTTTAATTCAGATGAGGGTTTATTATGTTCGATTTAGGTA
>MFTJ01000056.1:0-28735 GCA_001786805.1 Candidatus Nomurabacteria bacterium RIFCSPHIGHO2_01_FULL_39_10
ACGCTCGAAGGCGACGGCAGAAAGACAATCCAAGAGCTGATAGAAGAGCTGGATAAAAAACGGGCAAGCCGAGTAGAACCCATACGTATCTCAAAGGAACTGCATGAACATATTTCGCGGGCAGGATTCTCCGTCTCGGATATTCTGCCCGCCGGAGAAACTTTGGTTTTGTCGCACCGCATGGGCAGATTTTTCGGAGGCAAAACCATAGAAATGATTGACAGCTTACATCCGAGTTTTATTCCTGTTTTTGAAAAAGTCGCGAAGGTAACGGGCTTATCAGTGGTGGGTTTTGACGCCATCATCAAAGATCCGGCAAAACCGGCTAACACGCAGCGTTGGGGGATTATTGAATGCAATACGTTGCCTTTTATTGATTTGCATTATTATGCTTTGGAAGGAAAACCGAAAAATATCGCAGGCATGATTTGGGATTTATGGGAATAAGACCCTGTATGGTATAATTATTCTATGTTAAAAAATGAGAAGAAAACTGAGAAACTAACTCGCCAGTTTCTTTTAGAAGTTGGTATTTATGACAATAATGATTTTATTATAGAGGAACAAAAAAGTGATAATCCTATTATTCAAAAGTTGCTTAAAAATGCTAGCAAGTCTGGTGTCGGTCTTGGCAAACCGGAATTTATTGTGCGTAAAAAAGATGATAATGAATTTTTGATGGTTATCGAATGTAAAGCTGATGTTAAATATCATGAATCGAAAGATAAAAATTTGTATAAAGATTATGCCGTCGATGGTGTTCTTTTATATGGAAGTTATCTCTCGAAAGAATTTAATGTTATCGCTATTGGTATAAGTGGTGAAAACGAAAGCAATATAAAAGTCAGCACCTTTTTATATCCGAAGAACTCGGCTAAATACATATATTTGTTAGATGAAAATAATCAAAAAATTCAAAAAATATTAAGTTGGGATAGATATATTGAGAGAGTAAAATTTGATCCAGTGTTGGCACAAACAAGACATGTAGATTTGATGAAATTCTCTCGCGAGCTTCATGACTACATGCGTGATTATGCAAAAATTACCGAAGCCCAGAAACCTCTTTTAGTAAGTGGAGTTCTAATTGCTTTTATGGATAAAGGTTTTGAAAAAGCTTATACGGCCTATGAAGGAGAGGATCTTGCAGAAAATACCTTTTTAGCAATTCAAGGTATGATAAACAAAGCGCAATTAGGAGACAATCATGAAGCGAAGAAAAGAGCGGTTATAAATGCTTTTAGTTTTATTAAACATCATCCAGAGCTACAAAAGGTTGATAAAAAAAGAAACGAATCACCACTTTTTCATATTGTTAAAGAATTGTATATTCATGTAAAACCATTTACAAAAGATCATTACGATTTTGATATAATCGGAAATTTTTACGGAGAATTTATTCGATATACTGGTGGAGACGGAAAAGGTTTAGGTATTGTACTTACACCAAAACACATTACTGATCTTTTTACCGATCTTGCAAAAATAAACAAAAATTCAGTAGTGTTAGATATTTGCTGTGGAACGGGTGGATTTTTGATTTCTGCTATGAAAAAAATGACTGAAAAAGTAAGTGCCGATGAAAAAAAGAATATTCTTGAAAATTCTTTAATAGGCATAGAACAAGAACCACAAATGTTTGCTCTTGCAGTTTCTAATATGATTCTTCGTGGAGACGGAAAGACCAATCTTTATCAAGGTTCATGTTTTGATGAAAATATTTTTGAAAAAGTAAAAGATAAAGCCAGTGTCGGTTTTTTGAACCCGCCTTATTCACAAAAGGGAGATAATCTTCATGAATGGGACTTTATTATTCAAATGCTTTATGGGCTTCAAAGAAATGCCGTGGGAATCGTCATTGTGCCGATGTCGCTTGCCATTGACACGAAACATCCTCTTCGTGAAAAACTCTTAAAAGAACATAGATTAGAGGCAGTAATGAGTATGCCTGACGATTTATTTTATCCAGTGGGAGTTGTTGCTTGCATTATGGTATTTGCCGCGCATGTTCCACATGACAGCGACAAGCATCATGAAAGCTGGTTTGGTTATTGGAAAGATGACGGATTTAGAAAAGATAAAATACAAGGAAGAATTCCCAAAACCAGTGATAACTGGGAAAATATTAAGAAAAATTGGTTAGAAATGTTTCGCAGAAAAGAAGTTGCGGGTAAGAGCGTGTGGAAAAAAGTTTCAAAAGACGATGAGTGGTGTGCAGAAGCATATCTCGAAACAGACTATTCTGATATTTCAAAAGAAGAGTTTGAAAAGGAATTAAAAAAATATTGGGTTTTTAAAACTTTAAACAAATAAATATGCAATTGGTAAAATTATCTAATTTATTCGAAGCAAAATACGGAGTCAATCTCGAGCTATATTCTCTTGAAGAAAACAACAAAAGGAATGAAGATTTTATTCCTTTTGTTTCAAGAACTGAAAACAATAATGGAGTTTCTGCTTTCGTGAAGCTTGACCTAAATCTGAAAGCTATACTCCCAAATACCTTGACCGTGGCGGTAAGTGGCTCGGTACTCTCAACTTTTTTACAGCCCTATAATTATTATTCTGGAAGAGATTTGTATTATTTGATTCCCAAAAAAGAAATGTCGGAACGAGAATTAATTTATTACGCAATTTGCATCACAAGAAATAAGTATAAATATTCTTATGGTAGACAAGCAAATAGAACACTGAGAGATTTACTTATTCCGGCAAAAATTCCTGAAAAATTTCTCAACCTAAAAATAAATAAATTAAATGAAAAATCTGTTTCAAATAAAAAACTTCTATCAAATACGCAGAACTGGAAATGGTTTAATCTGGGTGATTTATTTACTTTTGAAAAAGGGGAAAGACTAACAAAACCAGACAGAATAGAGGGAGATGTTCCACTGATAACTGCCGGAGAAAATAATAATGGAGTATCAGAATATATTTCTCTGAAAGAATTCAAGGATAAAAAGATAATTTTCGAAAATAAAATAACAATTGATATGTTTTTCAATGTTTTTTATCATAATTACAAATATTTCAGCGATGACAATATTCACACTTTGGTTCCAAAGGATTTTAAATTGAATCAATATAACTCTTTATTTCTTGTATCAATTTTAAGCAAACTAAAATATAAATATGCTTACGGCAGACAGGTTAGGCTTATGAGATTGCCTTTTGAGAAAATTAAACTTCCTATTGATAAAAATAATAATCCCGATTGGCAGTTTATGGAAGATTATATAAAATCTTTACCATATTCTGCTTCAATTTAAAGAATTACTTTTTCAAAAATAATTCCCAGTCTTTTTTGAATACAAATTTGCAGATTTGAAAAATAGTGAAAGTGATAAAGTAAGCCGCCAAGACGTCTATGGAGTAATGTAGATGTCCCAAGAGGACAACGACGGCGAAGACGGCAGAAAAACCGAGGAAGACAAAACGCAATTTTTTATTGTCCCAAAACATCAGAGCTAAAAGAAAGGGCAGACCGGTATGTCCGGAAAAGAAAAGATCATAGCCGTTAAAAATGCCGTTAAATATCGTATTGCTGAAAAATTCCGAGCTTATCAGCACGCTGGTGGGGAACGGGCTGATATGCGTGAGACTGACAAAAACTGACCTTATCAAAGTAAAAAGAGCGACGCTTTTCATGGCAAACGGCATGTAATTAATGCTCTTCATGCACACCCCAACACCAATAAAGAGCAAAACCACCGCTCCCCATACAAAAATTCTGTCTACATCATATACCCGCGTGTTGCTGAGTATGATATCGGTGACGGGACCGCTCGCTATGCGGGTGGCGTAATTGCTTGCTAGAAACTGCATAAACAAACTTATAGTCAAAAGCAGTCCGCCGCTTATGAAAGAGAGAACAAATCTTTTGTCGGAAAAATGAATTTTATAAGATTGCATGTGTTTATCCGTCTATTCTAACAGATTTTTATTTTCAATGAAAGATTCTATTGCGTCCGATACTTCTTTTATGTTATTCAGCACGACAATATGATCGGCATTGTCAAACAGTACAAGTTTTGAATTTGTTATTTTTTTAGATATTGCAATTGAATTTTTTGCCGGCGACATTGTGTCCTTTGTTCCATGCACAATCAAAGTCGGCACTTTTATTTTTTCCAAAAGATATTCCTGCTCTGGCTGGAGCGAATGTTTCAGACAGTAAGAATAAGCGCGCAGAGTCGTGTTTGAGACATCGGCATAGCATCTTTTTAAACTCCAATCTGTAGAATTTGGGAATTTAACATAATCTATATGGTGCCCCGGTTTTGGAGCAAATGGAAGCCAGTCAAAAATTTTAGAGAGCTTCAGGATGAATCTGCCGATTTTTGATAAAAAAGTTTTTTCCAAATCAAAAATCGGCGAAAGGAAAATAACCGCCCGAATATTTTCTTGGTATAATTTTATATACTCCGCCGCAATCAAGCTGGCAAATGAATGGCTGATCAGGACAAATTTTCTGATATTTAAATGGGCTGCCAGCTCATGCAGGTCATTGGCAAAATTTTTAATTTCATAATCTGAATAATTAGGAAATTTTTTAGACTTGCCATGCCCGCGAATATCAAAAGTAAGAAGGTTATATTTATTCTCAAAAATTTTCTCATAAGGAAGCCATGCCGAAGATGAACCGGAGAGTCCATGCACAAATACCAAAGTTGGTCTCCCAGATTTAAATTCATTCGTTCGGTAGTATATTTCGTTGTTAAAAAGATATTCCTGCATTTTAACTTATTTTTTCAAAGCCGAATAATAAACTTCTTCCAATAACTCCGCGCTCTTATGTATATCATATTTTTGGACATTTTGGAGACTTTTTTCTCCCATCTTTTTTCTTAAATCTATATCGGTGATTAGTTTCAAAGCTTGGCGCGCCAAATCTTCCGGATTTTTCGCTTTAAATAAAAATCCGTTTCCGTCCACAAAATAACGCGATGCGCTCATTTTTGCGTCCGCGACAATAATCGGCTTGCCGCATGCCATCGCTTCCAAGACCACCATACCCTCCAGCTCCGCCAAAGACGGCAAAACAAATATATCGCACACGTTGTATGCCAAGACCTTATCTTCCTCGCTGACCAGACCCAAAAAAGTGATGTATTTATCAACTCCCAGACTGCGCGCCAGCTTTTCTAATTTTAGTCTTTGGTGTCCGGCGCCAACCAGCATCACATGAATGTCCGGATATTTTTTAATGATGTATGGCGCCGCTTTGATTAAAGTATCAATAGATTTTTCCGGAAATAATCTGCCGACAAAAAGCAATTTTATTTTTTCGGGCGGTATATTAAAACGCTCATAAAAATCTCCAATCATCATAGGCTTAAATTCTTTTAAATCTATTCCGTTGCTGATCACCACAGAAGGGTGATTTTTGTTGTTTAATTTTTCAAGCAAAGTGCGCGCCATTTCCGAAGGATAAATCAATATCTCCGACTTGCCGTAAACCCACGTGAGCCATTTGTTCCAGATATTTGAGAGCGCGGGCTGGATTATTTTTGGCATATCCATAAATAAATTCTCCGGCTGGGAATGCGAATGCGCCACAATTTTTATGCCGAGAGTTTTTGCCGCTTTGATTGCAACTATGGCGCCGGACATCGGCAAAATTATATGCACCACATCAATTTTCTCTTCCAGAAAAATTTTCTTTAATTCTTTTATTGTGGGAAAGGCTAAATTCCACCCGCCAGACTTTGGGACGGGGAGTGAGCGAAAGCGGTAAGCTTTTACCTCATTGTGGTGGCTATGGTCTTTATGTTCGGCTGACCGCGCGCCGATGAAAATGACATGATGCCCGCGTTCTTTCAATAATTTTGAAAACCGTATGGTAGAAATCACCACACCGGATTTGTTGTTGCCGATAGGGTCGCAGACCATGGCGATATTGAGTTTCTTTCTTGTAGTCATTATTATGAACTGATTTTTTTAGCTATCTTGTATTTTCGGATGAATACAAACAGCAAAACAGTGAGCGCAATCACGCTTCCTCCCGCCGCGTAGTAATCCAAATATTTTCCTATGACCACATATGCGTTGCCGAACAATATTCCTATCGCAAGCAGGACGAGCGATTGAACGGCGGAAATCAAGATGCATGTTTTAAAAAATCTTTTGTACGGCACACGCAATACGCCGGCAGTAATCAAGCCGGTAGTTCCGAGTCCGTACACCACTTTTGACGCCAGAATCGCTTTTTTGTGGTTTTCTTGAAAATATATTTTTGCTTTTTCCAATTTTTCGTCGGTGATTTTAAAATAACGCAGAAATCTTTTTCCGAAATAGCCGAAAGAATAGGCTATCCCGTCTCCGACAACGTCGCCTGTAATCATTACCAGATAAACAACGAAGGGATTGAAAACTCCCAGTGTTGCCAAAAATCCGGCAACTACGGTCACTATCGGTCCTTCAATAACGGACAGAGGAATGATTATCCAGTATTTATATGTAAGCAGAAGTTCAATCATTTTTGTTTTGCTAAAATTTCCTCCAACACATTTTTCCATTTTTTAAATTGTTTTTCCATAGTGGAACTCACACTATTACGATTTTTATATTCCCATCCTTTTTTCATCTGGGCATTTGCATTAGCCCCAGTATCTATAAAAAATACTCGCTGACCTTTTTTGTTCGGTTTATCTGCTATTAATATGTTGCTAGAATAACGCGGATGAAGAACCAAAGCGTAAAACATTACGCGCAGGTCTTTGTTAAATTCTGGAGTGCGCATAAAATCCGGATAATGCCTGTCTTCTTTACGAGTCGTTTGCAAAAGTTGTATTGAAGCATCAGTTAATTCTAATAACTGGCGCACTATTTCGGGGTCCTTGTAAATATCTTCATCTTTTAACCTATCAATTCGTTCACCCTTGATAAATTGTTGTATGCAAAAAGCTTTAGGGCTGTCCTCTGCTGTTTCTTGCGCTTTAAAATATAATGTGTCAGGAACAAATTTTCCAAAACCGGGGAAACTTTTCAAAAATTCATAAAATTTTCTACTCTCTAACATTTCTTCTTCAGTTGCAAAGATTTCCTCTTTACTTACTTTTAATGCGATGTTGGCTTGTTCTTTGCCATCTGTGTTTTGCGTTATTATTTCCCAAACATCTGATCCGCCGCCCTCCGCATGTTTTTTACCCTCTTTTATGTTGAGGGGCAATGTCGAATCTATAACTTTTTCCTCTTTTGTCGTTTTTTTGTTCTGCTGAATGCTTTCCATTCCCATAATCTGCATTATAACATTTTTAGTGCGCCACGGTAAAAGCGATGATTTTGCGGGCGCCGGATTTTTTGAGAATCTTACGGGCTTCGGCAAGCGTTGCTCCTGTTGTGGTGATGTCATCTATTAAAATTATATTTCTATTTTTTATGCTTTCCACATTTTTTACTGAAAAAGAACCTACGATATTTTCCAGTCTTTCTCTCCGATTTTTGATGCGGGCTTGATGCTCTGTTTCTTTTGGCTTGATTAAAATATTTTTTTCTAATTTAAAATTTTTATTTCTATCTATTTTTATTAATTCTCTACAGATTAATTCTGCCTGATTGTATCCTCGCTCTCTATATCTTTTAGGCGAAAGGGGGATAGGGATTAATAATGGTTCACGGAAGTTTTCCATTACGGAAAGTTCGGACAATTCTTCCATTATTTTTTCATACAAAACTTCCGCGAAAATTTTCGCCAGTCTTTTCTTGCCTTTATATTTAAGCAAATGCAGAGCTTTTTTAATCGGCGGGTGGCGATAGTCATAGAGAGGAAAAATCCAATTCGCAGTTTCGCGTTCTGCTGGAGGGGCATCAGAAAGGCATAGAGCGCAAAAATCTTTGCTTTTTTCTCCGCAGGAGATGCATTTTATAGGGAAAATTAGATTTAAAACGCTGTTCAGTATGGTGTTTAATGCTCTCATATATGTTATACTTATGGAGCATTTTAACATGAATAATGTATTTAAAAATTTGTTATCGAAAATAAGCAAGTTTCGAGATGGCGGAGAGGCTAGCGCTGTCGGTATAGACATTGGTTCATCGGCCATCAAGGTTGTGGAGATAAAAAAGAAGGGCGGCAGGGCAATACTTGAGACTTACGGATCCATAGCTCTAGGTCCTTATGACTCGCTCGATGTGGGAAGGGTCACCAATCTGTCCGTTGAAAAGCTGGCGGAAGCCCTGAAGGAAGTTATCAAACAATCCGGAGTTGCTGCTGCTTCGGCGGGGTTTTCTATTCCTGTGCAATCAAGCCTGATTTTTCCGATTGAACTTCCAGTGCAAGCGGAAGGGAAAGAAATGGCGGCAATTGTTTCCACGGAAGCCCGCAAATATATTCCGGTGCCTATCACGGAAGTTTCTCTTGATTATTTTGTATTGCCCAAGAAAGAAGCTTCTTTTGAAGAAATGAATATCACCGTGAATGATTCAAATGTTCCGCAAAAACCGACAGAAAAAACAGGCGTGCTTGTTGTCGCGACTCAGAATGATGCGACTTCTAAATATCGCTCCATCGTTTCTGAGAGCGGGCTTTCAGCATCCTTTTTTGAGATTGAAGTATTTTCTTCAATTAGAGCAAATTTTGAACACGAACTTTCTCCGGTTCTCTTGATGGATTTTGGCGCATCGCGCACCAAACTTTCCATTGTTGAGTTTGGCATGATAAAAAATTATCACACCATAGAAAGAGGGGGAGCCGATATTTCAGACTCTATTTCCAAATCTCTCAGCATTCCCTTTTCGGAAGCGGAAAAAATGAAAAAAGAATTCGGTCTTTTTGGCAATCCGACAGAAAAAAGTCTTTCAGATATTATTAAAATTCATATAGATTACATTCTTTCTGAAACCAATAGCGTGCTTTTGGGGTATGAGAAGAAATACAATAGAACTATCAGCAAGATAATATTCTCCGGTGGAGGTTCTCTTCTTAAAGGGCTTAAAGAGTCGGCTACAAGCAATTTCCGGGTTGAAATAGAAGTCGGCCTGCCGTTTTCCACGGTTCATGCCCCCGAATTTTTAGCTAAAGTTCTAGAAACTATGGGTTCCGAGTTCGCAGTCGCCTTAGGACTTGCCTTGAGAAAATTGCAGTAGGGGGTGTATAATAAGAGAATTAATCATTAACTAAAAAATATATGAATAATCTAGAGAGGATGGAGAGTCCCAAAAAAGTAGCGGAAAAGGTTCTACCGTTAACAAAAGAGGTAAAGGAGAAGATAAGGCAAAAATTAGAAGAAAAAAAAGAAGAATTAAAAAGATTTCAACTGATTTTAGAAAATGAAGGAGACCGATTACGTCAAAAAAGACTAGGAGATAAGTCAGCAACTCTTTTAGTTGAAATAGGAGAACTTGAATCAAAATTACGGTGGTAAAAGCTGGATGATAAACTAGCAAACTAGCTAGAACCGAAACTAGCTAGAACCGTTCCCTTTAGTTACCCTTCAAGGGTTTTTTGTTTGATATAATTATAGATAGAATGTTTAGAAAAGATTCTTTTGTTCCGGGAGAATATTACCATATTTATAATCGCGGGATAGATAAGCGAATTATTTTTAAGTCTGTTCACGATTACCGACGTTTTATGATGTTGCTTTATGTTGCAAATTCCGACGAACCAATCAAACTGGATAATTTTCTAAATATTTTGCATAAAAGTTATCAAGAAGTTTTTTCTTGCGAGAGAGGTAAACAACTTGTTTCCATCGGCGCTTGGGGTACTATGCCGAACCATTTTCATATTTTAGTTAAAGAAGAGATGGAAGGCGGAATAACTAAATTCATGAGGAAGTTGGGTGTGGCATATTCAATGTATTTCAACATCAAATATCAAAGAACAGGCAGTTTATTTGGCGGATTATTTAAAGCAAAAAATATCTCAAATGACAGTTATTTAAAACATCTTTTTGGATATATCTCTTTAAATTCTTTGGATTTAGAATTTCCGGAGTGGGAAGGATTGGCAGGGAATCAAAATCCTAAAGCTTGGCGGGAATTTTTGAAAAAGTATCAGTACTCAAGCTTCTTAGATTACTCTGGGATTGAAAGGTGTGAAAGTAATATTTTAAATAAAGCAGCTTTCCCTGAATATTTTTTAAACCACAAAGACTTTGAGGACTTTATAGAAAGTTACCTATCTTTTGATCCACCCACTAGCTAGAACGGTTCTAGCTAGTGGGTTGCTGGATGAGAGGTTATGCACATTATATTTCACTAAAGTTGGGTTTTATAATATAATAAGGTACAATGGAGCCAAATTTTCAAACATCCTTTATACCCAAAAAGCCGATGGTGGAAGAACGCGATGCCCCAGCCCATTCCATCAGTATTTTCACCATCATTGCCATTTTTGTTTTGTTTGCTGTAATTCTGACAACCGGTGGTTTTTATTTGTGGAGGGAAAAGATAAAGGAAAATATTACGCAGAAGGAGAGTGAACTAAATCTGGCAAAGGGTCGCTTTGAGCAGAAAAAAATCGAAAAGCTTCAGTTGCTGGACAAGCGCTTGCGCGCATCAACTGAAATTCTCTCTCGCCATGTATCTATCACCCCAGTTTTTGAAGCTCTTTCCGCTCTTACCATGAAAACGGTTCGTTTCAATCAATTTAGTTATGATTTGGGAACCGAAAAAGATGCCAAGGTTTCAATTAAAATGAGCGGGATTGCGGTAGGTTACCGTTCTGTGGCTCTGCAGTCTGACCTCTTTGGCACAAAAGATGAGGGTAAAAGTTTCATAGATCCTGTTTTTTCCAACCTTAAGCTTGATGATAAAGGAAATGTTCTTTTTGATTTAGAATTTTTGGTCGATCCGGGCTTTGTCAACTATAAGCAGACAATTTTAACGAAAAGTTCAAGTTAATTTTATGACGAGATTCATAATCCCAACTATTTTGATAGGAATCAGTGTCGCTGTTTTTTTTGTATTTACTAAGCCTATTTATTATTCGGATAGTCCTGATTCTCCCGGAATTGCGGCGCTTCAAGCGAAGATGGATTCTTTTAATGAAGCTCTCGATAATTCACACACGCTTGAAAAGCAGCGTGACGCGTTAACTGTCAAAGAAAATGCCATTGACCCGAATAATTTAATAAAGCTTAGCAAACTTCTACCTGAAAATATTGACAACATACGTCTGATTCTGGAGATAGAGAAAATAGCTCTGCCTTATGGCATGGTTCTAAAAGATGTACAGTACAGTAATACGCCTGCTGTCGCTACTGCCGCTCCCGGTACTGCAAAAGGCATCGTATCTGCTGCGTCCGCTCTACCCGCATCTAATCCGGCTCCGGTCGTACAAAAGGGCGGGTCAGCTCAAGCTTTTAGCAAAGATTATGGAATATGGGATTTGTCGTTTTCCACGACGGGTACTTACAATAATTTTCTCAATTTTACAAGAGATATAGAAAATAATTTAAGGATTGTGGACATATCCTCAATTAAATTCTCCTCCAGCGCAAGTTCTAGTTCCAGTTCAACTTTGCCGGAATCTTACAAATATGATTTCAAGATTAAAACTTACTGGTTAAAAAAATAAAATGTCAAAAATAAGAAACATTATAATATTCATAGTTATCGGAGTGGCGCTTGTTCTGGTTTATATTTTTTTCATAAAGCCATCTGATAAGGGCGAGGCACCTTCCTTGGTTTCTTCGTCTCCGTCTGCCGTAACAAATACGGCGGTTTTAGCTGACAATTCAGAAATTGCTCAAGAATTTCTTACTCTACTTCTCTCTGTTAGAAGTATAAAATTAAACGATGCCATTTTTTCCGATAAAGCATTTGACGCCTTACTTGAAACTCCTGTTGATCTTGTACAAGATGGAACCGAAGGCAGACCGAATCCGTTTGCTCCGCTTGGAAGCGATGTTATTGCTTCAGAGAATGACGCCGTCGCCGGCGCAAATACAAAATCTCCTTTAACCCCTTAATTTGATTATGAGTTTTTTAGAAGAGTTAACTAAAGAGGGTGTAATTGAAAAGAGCCGGATAGGCGAGATTAAAAACCGCGCGGAAGAAAAATTTAACGGGAACATTGATGAAGCTTTGATTGAAGCCGGGGTGCCGGAGGAAAAAATTCTTGAGGCAAAGGGCAAGTATTTACAAATGCCGACCAGAAAAGTGGACATGGAAAGGTCTTCTTTCAATGCCCTGAAATATGTCTCAGAAGATTCGGCCGCTCATTACCATTTTGCTCCGATTGAATTGAAGGAAGGAATATTGGAAGTGGGTGTCACGGACGGAGAGAATGTTCAGACGATGGATGCGCTTCAATTTATTTCCACCAAACTTGGCATTCCCTTTAAGATATATTTAATTTCCAAAAGCGATTTTGAGGGTATCATGCAGGCTTACAAAGGGATGGGAACCCAAGTGGAAGAAGCTCTTAGCGAATTAACCCAAGATGAAACTAAGGGTGTTAACGAGGAAAATTTAAGCAAAGAGATTAAGAATATAAAACCGGGCGAGGAAGGGAAGATAGTGGAAGATGCGCCAGTTATAAAAATTGTGGCGGTAATACTGCGTAATGCCATTGAAGGCAATGCCTCCGATATTCATATTGAGTTTACCGGAGAAAAAGTGAAAGTCCGTTTTCGCGTAGACGGAACGCTTCACACCACCATAGTATTGCCGCCGAGTATTTACAGCGGAATAGTGGCGCGGGTAAAAATTCTGGCTAAGCTCCGGCTGGATGAAAAAAGGAAACCGCAGGATGGGTCTTTCAGCGCGAATATTGACGGACGCAAAGTTGATTTTCGTGTTTCTACCATGCCGGCATATTATGGCGAGAAAGTCGTTATGCGAATACTGGATTCGGAAAAAGGAGTAAAGCCCTTGGACCAGCTGGGTCTGTCAAAAACCAATCTTGCTCTAATCAAGGAAGCTTTAGGCAAGCCATACGGACTTATTTTAATTACCGGTCCAACTGGTTCAGGAAAATCTACAACGCTGTATTCAATGATGAACGAGCTTGATAAGGAAAAAAGCAACATTGTTTCTCTGGAGGACCCTGTGGAATACCATATGCCCGACATCAACCAGTCGCAGATGATGCCTGAAATAGGATATACCTTTGCTTCCGGACTCCGCTCTATCCTTCGCCAGGACCCGGATATAATAATGGTTGGAGAAATACGCGATAAAGAAACAGCCCAGCTTGCCATTCAGGCGGCTTTGACCGGGCACCTTGTTCTTTCCACGCTCCATACGAATAACGCTATTGGCGCAGTGCCTCGCTTGGTTGATATGGGCGTTGATCCATATTTGATTGCGCCGACCCTTATCCTTTCCATCGCTCAACGTCTCGCCCGATTGACTTGCGCAAGTTCCAGAAAACTTGTGCCGATGGATCCGAGCATTAAAATGCAGATTGAAGACCAAATGCAGGATTTGCCGGATGAATTTAAGAAAGAAATTGAAATTAAAGACCAAATGTACGACACAGTTCCGTCCAATGAATGTTCTTCCGGCACCAGAGGCCGCATTGCTGTTTTTGAAATGTTTAAAGTAGACAAGGAAATGCAGGGCGTGATATTAAAAAGTCCTACCAATGGAGAGATTTACAAAGTGGCTCGAAAAAAGGGTATGCTGATGATGCGTGAAGACGCTATGCAGAAATCTCTGCAGGGCATCATTCCTTTCACTGAAGTATATAATTTTAGCAATGAGAATGAGTAAAAAGGAATTGTGTAGTATAATCAGGACAGGTATCAATAATATAAAAAGAAACAATATGGAAGGAGAAAAAAGAAAAATTTTAATAGTTGATGACGACAGCTTTCTTTTGGATATGTATGCGCTGAAATTCAGCCAAAATAATTTCGAAGTTTATACGGCGTCGAGTGGCGTACAAGCTATAGAAAAAATGCGTGGCGGATTAAAGCCTGATGTGATGCTGATGGATATAATCATGCCGGAAATGGATGGTTTTGAGATGCTGGCGAAAATAAATGAAGAAAAGTTATGTCCAAATTGCATGAGAATAGTTTTGTCCAACAAAAGCCAGCAGTCGGATATCGATGAGGGCAATAAATTGGGGGTATCGGGATATATTGTTAAGGCGAATTCCACTCCGCTGGAAGTGATAAATCAGGTAATAGATATTTTAAGGAAGAAAGCTGTCATTCCAAAATAGAAAACCATGGATTATAAAGCAAAACTTGAAGAACTTATTTTGACGGTTATTCGCGAAGGCGGATCCGATTTGCATTTGGGCGCTAGTCGCGTGCCTGCCATTCGTGTGTCGGGGGAACTGATTTTTCTTGTCAAACATCCTATTTTTACCCAAGAAGACATAATTGGGATTTTGGGTGAGATATTGTCAAAAGCAAAAATTGACAAATTTATGGAAGAAGAGGAGGCAGATTTTTCTTACGATTTTCGGGGAGAAGCGCGTTTGCGCGGGAACGCTTTTTTTCAGAAAGGCTTGATTTGCGTGGTCTTTAGGCTAGTGCCCAAAGTGAAAACTCTTGCTGAACTGCATTTGCCTAATATTTTAGCGGACATGGCTCGCAAGAAACAAGGTTTTTTTCTGGTAGTTGGTCCTGTCGGGCAAGGCAAGTCTACCACTCTTTCAGCAATGGTTGATCTGATTAATAACGAACGGTCTTGCAATATAGTAACCATTGAGGACCCGATTGAACATGTGCATGTGCAAAACAAATCCATAATTAATCAGCGCGAAGTCGGCATTGACACCAAAGATTTTCATGTGGCGCTAAAGTCGGTTTTTCGCGAGGACGTGAATGTTATTCTGATAGGAGAAATGCGCAATTCTGAAACTATCGCGACTGCGGTAACTGCCGCTGAGACAGGACACCTTGTGCTTTCTACTCTACACACCAACAACGCTTCTCAGACTATAGACAGAATTATCGATTCTTTTCCGGGCAATCAGCAGGACCAAATTCGCACTCAGCTGGCGTCTTCGCTTCTCGGTATTTTTTCTCAGAGATTAATTCCGAGAATTACCGGTGGACTTATTCCCGCTTACGAACTACTTTTAAACAATAACGCAGTATCCAATTTAATTCGCGAAAAACGCACGCACGAAATAGATGTGGTTATAGAAACAGGAATGGAATCTGGAATGATAGATTTGAATCGTTCACTCATGGAGCTTGTGCGCTCGGGAGAAATTTCCATAGAAAATGCGCATCAGTATTCGCTCAATCCAAGAGGGCTTGAGCGGATGATGTGAGTAGTAGTTGAAAGTTATCAAGTTCATAAAGTCCATAAAGTAAATGCATTCTGAATTCAACTTTATAAACTTTATAACATTATAAACTTTACGAACTAGACTATATGTTATTCAAATACAAAGCAATAGACGACGAGGGGATGAATAAAGAGGGAGAAATTGACGCGCCCAATCGCGATATAGCCATAAGCGGGCTTCAAAGAAGAGGACTTGTGATTATTTCTATCAAGGATGAAGCGCAAAAAAAGTCTATTTTTTCCGTTTCCTTTTTTGAAAAGGTAAAGACAAAGGATATCGTTATTCTCTCCCGTCAGATATCAACTTTATTTGAATCGCAAATCTCCGCGCTGAAAGCTTTTACCATACTTGCGGGCAATACGGAGAATAAGCTTCTTAGCAAAAAACTCACCGCTATCGGAGATGACCTTCAGGCGGGAATTTCTATTTCCGGCGCGCTTTCAAAACATCCCGACATATTTTCTAATTTTTATATAAATATGGTTAAGGTGGGCGAGGAAACTGGCAAGCTCAATCAGACTTTTCTCTATCTGGCGGAGTATCTAAATCGCCAGTATTCTCTTACTTCTAAGACCAGAAATGCGCTTATCTATCCGGTGTTCGTTATTATAACTTTTTTTGTCGTGATGATTTTGATGTTTGTCGTCGTGATTCCCAAACTCTCTTCAATTATTCTTGACTCCGGTCAGGAAGTGCCGTTTTACACTACTGTTGTTATAACCATTTCAAATTTTTTTGTTCACTACGGTTTTATTCTCGCCATTTTTGTAGTACTGCTCAGCATCTGGCTTTGGAGGCTAGCTTCTACACTCAAAGGAAAGATATATCTTGATTCAGTAAAACTTTCTATACCAGTCGTTGGCAATTTGTATAAAAAACTCTATCTTTCCAGAATAACGGATAACCTGAATACCATGCTTAGTTCCGGAGTTCCTATTGTTCGGGCGATTGATATTACCGCCGAAGTGGTCGGCAGCCGTGTATATAGCGAAGTCTTAGCATCTGTGGCTGACGGGGTAAAATCCGGTCTAGCGCTTTCTGTCGCGTTTTCCAAACACAAAGAACAAATACCCGGCATTTTGGTGCAGATGGTCTTGGTGGGTGAAGAAACAGGCTCAATGGGTACTATTTTAAAAACCTTGACTGATTTCTACAGGCGTGAGGTTGACGACGCAATTGATACATTGGTCGGTCTGATAGAGCCGGTGATGATTGTGGTTTTGGGTCTGGGTGTGGGAATATTGCTCGTATCTGTGCTCATGCCTATTTACAATTTGGCTGGAGGCATCAGTTAGGTGCCTGCAGGGTAGTGAGCTTTGCTTTACTACCCTGTGGATAACCCCCTTGCCTATATATTTCTGTCTATATGCTACAATGAGTATATTAAAAACAAAAAATACTTGCCCGACTAAACAAGTCGTTCGGGCGGGAGTCGAAAATTATTATTATTATATAAAATACATGCTATGAAAAGAATGAATTTAAGCAAAAGTTTTAAGTCGGGTTTTACATTGATTGAACTCTTGGTCGTCGTCGCTATTATCGGCATCTTGGCTTCGGTGGTTCTTGCTTCGCTGAATGCTGCGCGATCCAAAGGTGCCAATGCAGCAGTTAAAGCGAACTTGGCAAACATTAGAGCGCAAGCTGAACTTGTATATGATGGTGTTTCTCCAAATTCGTATGCTACAGCTTGCGCAAACGGCACTGTGGCTTCAGCACTGACTTCTGCCGGGAATTCTGGCGGTACAACTCCTAAGTGTTTTGGTGATACTGATAGTTGGGTTGTAACTGCCAAACTTAAGTCTGTTGACGGTACAGCCACGGGGTGGTGCGTAGATTCAAGCGGAAAATCATCGGGTGTTACGGATGCGCAATATGATGCAATTACGACAGCAAATACTCTTTGCCCTTAGTTGATTTCCAGCGCCTTAGGTGCTTTTAGAAAAAGTCATCTATAATAAGATGACTTTTTCTTTTTCTGTTTTTTGTGGCGCTGTGATATAATACGGGAATGAATGTAGCTGATTTAAAATCAAAAATTGCGCCTTTAGCCGAAAAATACGGTCTCAAGTTGATCGTTCTTTTTGGGTCTCAAGTGAGCGGGAAAACACATCGAGAAAGTGATTACGACATTGCATATTTATCCAAGAAAGAACTTTCTCTTGAAGAAGAAAGTGGGTTTATGTACGGCTTGATGCCTATTTTGAAGATTAGAGATGAAAGACTTGTTAATATCGTGGATATGAAAACTGCTGGTCCACTTATGCTGTATTCTATAACCAATAAAGGCAGAGTCCTTTTTGAGCGAGAAATCGGATCTTTTTTTGCTTTAAAAATTTACGCTTGGAAAGTTTTTGTGGATACTCAATCATTTAGGGATAATTGTTTTAGAATTGTAAAGAAACGCATTCAAGCAATGTGAATATAAATATAATGGATATATTAAAAGCAAAAATTAAACTTATTTCTCAGAATTTACCAAAATTAATAAACTCTTTACCTGCGTCTTTTGAAGAATTCCAAAAGGACGATCTTTCTCGCGGAGCATCTGAAAGATATTTTCAACTTGTCGTGGATTCGATTATTGACTGTAATCAAATTCTTATTGAAATGAATAATTTAGAAATTGGTGAAACATATTTTGAAACCTTTAATAATTTAATTGGCAAATCCATTTTCCCGGAGGATTTGTTAAAAAAAATCTCTTTTTGTGTTGGTACCAGGAATGCTATAGTTCATCGTTATGAAAATATTCAACTAAAAAGAGAATTTGAAGATATGCATAAGGATATTCCGTTATTTACAGAGTATTTGAAAATTATTTCAGATAAATATCTATGATTCCGATTTTTATAATTCTTTTTTTCACCCTCGGCACTATCATCGGCAGTTTCTTGAATGTGGTAATTTTCCGTCTGAATACGCAAAAATCTTTTTTAAAGTCTTTCGGGGGCAGGAGCGCATGTATGTCTTGCTACAACAAACTTTGCTGGTATGAACTTATACCGGTTTTTAGCTTTTTGGGATTAAAAGGCAGATGTAGGAATTGCATGACCAGAATATCCATTCAATATCCTTTAGTTGAATTAACGACAGGAATTATTTTTGCCGCGCTGTTTTTAAAGTTCCAAGATTTATTTTTTATTGACATATACGGATTTTTTATTGCCTATGATTACTATGCAATTATGTTTTCACTTCTCCTTGTTATCGCAGTTTATGATTTAAGGCATAAAATAATTCCGGATATGCTCGTATTCTTTTTAGGCTTGCTTGCTTTTGCTGGATTATTTTTCTTCGGCAGTTCAGAATTTTATGTACATACTCCTAGTATTTTAGAATTTTTTTCAGGCATATTCATTGCTCTGCCTTTTGCTTTCTTTTGGCTTATTTCGGGTGGCGGGTGGATGGGGCTAGGAGATGCCAAGCTTACGCTCGGTTTGGGCTGGCTACTTGGCATTTCTCTCGCTCTCTCTGGTTTAGTAATCGCTTTTTGGTCAGGGGCTATAATCGGGATAGCTCTTGTGGTTCTTTCTAAAAATAGCAAAGGCAAGCGATTTCAAATGAAAAGCGAGATTCCCTTCGCTCCATTTCTGGTTTTTGGCGCATTTCTGGCGTTTATTCTTGATTTGCATCTTTTTTATTAAAAAAATATGATATTCATTTTTAAAAAATTAAAAATTATAAGCTATAAGCTAAAAGCTAGCAAGCTCAACAGGGGCATGACCTATGTGGAGCTCATCGTTGTTTTAATGATTTTTGCCACCATTTCTTCCATTGTTCTTTTTAACTACCAAGAATTTCAAACAAAAGTAGATATAAAAAATTTAGCTAGCGATATTGCTCTGAAAATTGTTGAAGCCCAAAAATCGGCAATTTCCGGAAAACTTTCCGCTCAAGGTGATTTTGCATCCAAACCAGCCTACGGTATATATTTTAATCAGTCTCCTTCGGCAAATTTCATTTACTTTGCCGATTTTGATAATGATAAAATATATACTGAAACTCCGTTGGATACAATTCTTATTCCTAAAAACTATTCTATATCCAGAATTGATGAATGTTCGGACATTGATTGCAGTCTGCCTGTCCTGATTGATTTTCCTTTTTCCATTACTTTTAAAAGACCGGATTCCAAAGCCAATTTTACTGATTCGGATGGCAATGACTTAATAGACTTAATAGACTTAATACAAAACAGTTCTGATTATATTAGAATTACTATTAAATCACCTCAATCAGTCACTGCCTCAATAAAAATTTATCCTTCAGGCAGAATACAGGTAAACTAAACAGTTATAAAGTTGAAAGTTCATAAAGTTATAAAAATGCAAAACAAAAACAACAAACAGACCGGCTATACAATTATAGAAACAATGATTTCTGTTTCTCTTTTTTTGATTATCATCATGGTAGGCATGGGCGCGCTTTTGAATGCGAATTTACTTCATCAGAAATCCAGAGATATGCGTTCCATTATGGATAATTTAAGTTTTATAATGGAAGATATTAGCAGAAATTTAAGAACAGGAAAAGATTATCAGTGTATTTTGAATGTAAGGCAGATTCCTGTTTCTGATCCAGTTCCCACCAGCTGTGCTGATGGGGAAGGGATTTACTTTCAAGCTACTCTTAGCCGATGGGCGTATTACATAGACACTAATCCTGGAAATGAGAAACTTAGCATTTTTAAATCGGTTGAAGAAGGAGGAAAAATTGCTAAATATCCATTGACTCCCGAAGAAATTGACATCGATCCAGTTTCCGGATTTTCAGTTTTAGGCGCTGAGCCTCCTAATGGAGACGAACAACAGCCTCTTGTTATTATTAGATTGGTTGGCAAAATAACATTGAAAGATGTTGTTACGCCGTTTTCTCTTCAGACTTCGGTGTCGCAGAGGCTGATAGATATTTAAATATGATGTGCAAAAACAAAAAACTTAATCATGGGTTTACCCGCACACCAAAATTTGATGTGACCCCGAAAGGGGGCGGGTTTACTTTGATAGAAACACTTGTTGCTGTTTCAATTTTTTCCGTTTCAATTTTGTCTCTAATGGCAGTTCTTGCGCAAGGTATTTCTGACACTAATTATGCAAAACAGAGGATAATAGCCGCATATTTGGCGCAAGAAGGCATTGAGTACATGAGAAACTTAAGGGACACTTTTATGCTTTATGGCGATGGCAGTCCTCCTAATTGGACTCAATTCAGAAATGCGATTAACGAATGTGGCACCCCGGGCATTTCGAAGTTCTGTTATTTTGACGACCAGGATTTGGATTTTGAAGATCCCGATATGCCGGTAACACAGATCTCCATTCAATCCTGTGGCAATAATCCCTGCTTAACTCCCTTGCGGTATAATTCCAACACAGGTAAATATAATTATGACATTTTTGGCGCGGACTCCGGTTTTATACGTAGCATCCAAGCGACATACCCCGGAGACCCAGACGATGATATTAAAATATCTTCAACTGTTTCCTGGACTCAGGGTTCGGGAGGTTATAATATCACTTTTTCTGAGCGTTTATTTAATTGGGAATAGGATGGAAACAAAATTCAAAAAATCAAATAGGTTGGGATTTCCCGGTAGTGAGACTTGGCGAAGTGCGAAGCATGTCTTGGCTAAAGCCAAAACATCGTCAAGCTCTTCTACCGGGTTTGTTATACTTTTTGCGGTTACTATTTCAGCCATTATTTTGGCAATAGCTTTAGGTATTACCAATGTAGCCTTTAAAGAAGTGAGGTTTAGCACTGACGCTCGTGATACCAACGATGCTTTTTTTGCGGCCGATACTGGCGCGGAACGCGCGCTTTTTTTGGATAAAGGGAATGGTTGTACACCGCTTGAATGTAGTTTTACTATTTCTGGATTGGGTAGCACGGGGCAGAGTTGTGTTGTTGTGACTTTTTCAGAAAATGGCGCGCTGACTACTATTATTTCAAAAGGATATAACGATGGGGGAACTGATTGTATTCAGGGACCGAATAGCGTAGAACGCGTACTCATAATAACTATTAATTGATTTTGGCATGAATAGGTCTAAGACCGAAAAAAGAATAAAAAAATTGCGCAGTGAAATTGCCCGGCTTCGAGGAGCGTACCATGTAGAAAATGCGCCTGATGTTTCTAATGATGTCTATGAGTCTCTCTCGCGCGAGCTTAAGGCGCTTTTACAGGAATACCCGGAATTTAATGACCTGAATGCTCCCGAAAATAGGGTGGCGGGAAAACCGCTTGATAAATTTGAGAAGGTAAAGCATCAAACTCGAATGCTTTCCTTGAATGACGCTTTTTCCTATGAAGAGCTTTATGATTGGGAAAAAAGAATCAAAAAACTTTTGTCCCCCTCTCCTTTACAAAGAGAGGGGCAGGGGGGTAAGGTGAATTACTTTTGCGAAGTTAAATTTGACGGTCTGGCTGTTTCCTTGATTTATGAAAAGGGAGTATTTGTGCGTGGGGCGACGAGGGGAGATGGGTTTATTGGTGAGGACATTACAGAAAATTTAAAAACTATCAATTCAATTCCGCTTGTACTCAATTCTCTCCCGATCTCCCCCTTATCAGGGGGAGGGGAAGTGAGCAATTTCCCCCCTGATAAGGGGGGATTAAGGGGGGTTGCACCCGCATATCTAGAAGTTCGAGGAGAAGTTTTAATGGCTAAAAAAGTTTTGATTTTTTTAAATAAACAAAATGAAAAAGAAGGCAAGCCTCTTTTTGCCAATACCAGAAATGTTGCCGCTGGCAGTCTGCGTCAGCTTGATCCTCAGCTTGCCAAAGAAAGAAATTTGGATTTTGTGGCTTACGATCTAAATTTGGGAGCTAAGCTCCCATTTGGGAGCTTAGCTCCCAAATTTCATTCTGAAAAGCACCAAATGCTTCGGGAATTGGGATTTAAAGTAGAAAAGCTGGAGGCAAAATGTGAAAATCTAGAAGAAGCAATAACTTTTATAAAAAAATTTGAAAAAGTCCGCCCGAATTTTCCTTACGGCACAGACGGTATTGTAATTTCGGTGGATAATTTAAAACTGCAAGAGGTTCTGGGCGTTGTAGGCAAAGCCCCGCGCTTCATGGCGGCTTTTAAGTATTCGGCGGAAAAAGCTACGACTATAGTAAAAGATATTTTGGTAAATGTCGGGCGCACGGGCGTGCTTACACCGCTTGCAGTCTTTGAACCGACCATGGTTGCGGGTTCGCTAGTTTCCAAAGCGACTTTGCATAATATGGACCAAATAGAAAGGCTGGGGTTGAAAATAGGGGACACAGTAGTCATAGAAAAAGCGGGAGATGTCATTCCAAAAGTGGTAGAAGTGCTTGTCCGTATGCGCACAGGCAAAGAAAAAAAATTCAAAATACCGGGACATTGCCCGACTTGCGGGGGAAAAATAGAAAAGAGGGAAGCTGGCCCCCTCGCGAATTTTTCGCCCCTGCGCCCTTCTTCAGGCGCTTTGGGCTCAAAGCGGGACCCTCGGGGACAAAAAATTCGCGAGGGGGCCGCTTCCTTTTCCGTTGCTTACTATTGCAGTAATCCAAAATGTCCGGCGAAAAATGAAAGATATCTGGAACATTTTGTTTCTGTTTTTGAAATATACGAGCTCGGGCCGAAAATTTTGCGCCGTTTCAAAGATGAAGGATTAATTTCCGATGCCACGGATATTTTTACGCTCAAAAAAGAAGACATCGCACCCTTAGAACGCTTTGGTGAAAAATCGGCGGATAATATTATCGCAGAAATTGAAAACAAAAAGAAAATTTTGTTGTCAAAATTTCTTTGGGCCTTGGGAATTCTGCATGTGGGGGAGGAAACAGCGCGGGATTTGGCAATTCACTTCGGCACTTTGGAAAAATTACTCTCTTCCGCTAGGCAACCTGCCCGCAATGTAACGCAGCGCGATTCGGGCGGGGACCTAGCGGAAATAGACAGCATAGAAAATATCGGTCCGGCGGTTTTAAAAAGCGTAAGCGATTTTTTTCATGACAAAAATAATTTAAATTTTATAAAAAAATTGAAAAAAAACGGCGTGGTTATAGAAAAAGCAGAAAAAATAAAAGCTGGAAAATTTACCGGGCTATCTTTTGTTTTAACAGGCACGCTCTCTCAAATGTCTCGCGAAATTGCCAAAGAGCGTATTCTCGCTTTGGGTGGAAAAGTTGTCGGCTCGGTTTCCAAAAACACTTCGTATGTGGTGGCAGGCGCCGAGCCGGGGTCAAAATTAAAAACTGCGGAAAAATTAGGCGTGAAAATACTAAGCGAAGAAGATTTTCTAAAAATGCTTGGTTAAAATTCAATATGTGGTAAAGTGATTTAGTTGGAACCGTCGCATAGCGGTCGAGTGCCGAAGGGAATATAGACTTGGAAAGCGCTTTGTGTAAAGATATGTCTGGAACCGTCGCATAGCGGTCGAGTGCGCGCGCTTGGAAAGCGCGTAGGCTGAAAGGTCTCGAGGGTTCGAATCCCTCCGGTTCCGCCAATGAAGAAAATCTTAATTTTAAATAAAAAAGAAGGGGAGACTCCGCTTGAAGCGCTAGAGGGTTTTCGCAAGAAAAATAAAAAATACAAAGACGCAAAAATGACTTATGCGGGCAAACTGGATCCATTAGTTTCTGGGCTTTTGTTGATTCTCGCCGGCGATGCTGTCAAAGAAAAAGAAAAATATCTTAGACTTTCAAAGGAATATGAATTTAGCGTGTTGTTTGGTTTTACCACAGACACTTATGACATTCTCGGCAAAGTAACACATTATGACATTATCAATAATGTCATAATGTTAGAATCAAAGGAAACTCTGGAGAAAGCAATAAAGAAAAATCTAAAATTTTTTACCGGCAAATTTATACAAAAGTATCCTATGTATTCTTCAAAGACCGTAGCGGGTAAACCACTATTTAGTTATGCGCGAGCAGGGAAGAAAGTAGAAAGTCCAGAACATGAAGTAAATGTGAAAAGTCTTAAATTTTTTGGAATAAAGACAATAAGCACAAAAAAGTTTTTAGAAAATATTGAGCGCAGAATTGTAAAAGTGAAAGGAGATTTTCGCCAAAAAAAGATTTTGAAAATTTGGCGCAAAAATCTAAATGTTAAACACCGAGTGTTTAACATAGCCAGTTTTAAAATCAAATGCGGTAGTGGCACATATGTGCGGGCAATAGCAAATGATTTAGGAAAGTGTATTGGCATTCCGGCTCTGGCTCTCACTATCAAAAGGACAAAAATTGGCAAATGGAGTAAAATGGGTCAATGACTTCTACTTTTCAGCAAGAATACAAAAAGCTAAATAAAGCTCAAAAAGACGCGGTTGATTCTATTGATGGACCGGTTATGGTGGTGGCGGGACCGGGAACCGGAAAAACGCAGGTGCTCGCGATGCGCATCGGGAACATTTTAAATAAAACCGATATCAAAGGCGACGGTATTCTTTGTCTGACTTTTACCAATTCGGCAGTAGATGCCATGAAGGATAGATTGCGGGGATATTTAGGCAAAGCCGCGGAAGATATAAATGTTTTTACATTTCACAGTTTTGGAATGAAAGTGATAGAAGAATATTACGGAGTTCTCGGTCTCACAACTACTCCTAAACTTTTAGATGAAATTGACACAATAAAGCTTTTCGATGAAGTGCTTGAAAAAAGTGATTGGGAATATCTAAAGCCTCGAGGTGAATGTTCTAGATATTTTAAAGACATGCGCTCTCTCTTTTCTCTCCTCAAACGGGGAAGAATCACTCCCGAATATTTTTTATCTAAAATTGAGGAAGATTTGGAATTTGTAAAAAATGATCCCGAGAGTATTTCTACGCGGGGAGAAAGCAAAGGTGAGATAAAAAAAGAGGCGCTCTCCAAAATAGAGAGCTTGGAGCGAGCGAGAGAAGTAGCCAAATTTTTCGAGCTTTATGAAGAAACTAAAAAATTTAAAAATGTTTTTGATTATGACGATGTGCTGGAAAATCTTGTGAAAATAATGGAAAAGTCCAGGGATGCGGTCGCGGACATGCGCGAGAGGTATTTGTATGTTTTAGTGGACGAGCATCAGGATTCCAGCCGCGTGCAGAATGAATTTTTGAAAGTAGTTTGGAGCAAGGTTGAGCGGCCGGATATTTTTGTGGTCGGTGATGATCGCCAGCTAATATACGGTTTCTCGGGCGCATCCATAGATCACTTCAAGAGCTTCCAAGAAACTTGGAAAAATGCGAAGCTCATCACTCTTGTAGACAATTATCGTTCCACGCAAGTCATTCTGGACGCTTCGCACGCTCTTCTTCAGAGTGTCCTGACTTCGGAAAAATTGCAAAGCCAAACGAAGGAAAGTTATCCTATCCGGTTAATTGAGGCTGAAAGTCCAGAAGATGAAATTGCCGCTTGCGCGAAAGATGTAAAAGAAAAGATGAAAAACGGGTTGGATATGAATAATTGCGCTATTCTCGTGCCTAAAAACAGCGAAGTCCGGGAAGCTTTGAGAATTTTATACGAAGAAGGAATGCGAGTTTCCGCTTCGGACAATTTGAATTTATTTGACCAAGAAGAGGCGCGCGAATTTATCCGGGTTTTAAAAATAATTACTCACCCAAAAGATAATGTTTCCTTTGCACAGTCATTCCTCGACTCGATTTCCGGCATTCCGAACATTGAAGCGCACAGTTTTCTTGTATCTCAAAAAATGCGCGAGTTTTCTTTCCAGAATTCTATCGCGAATCCGAAGCTTTTTGGAGGCGTCGCAGAATCGTGGATTAAAAAATTAATAGAACTCAAAAAAATTGCCGACGACGAGGAGATAATTCTCGCTTTAGAGAGAATAGGAAAAAGCTTGTTTAAAGAAGAGAAGCAAAAACTCGTGAGTTCCGAAGAAATTTTAAATACATTAGTTAATTTAGCGGCGAAGGAAAAAGAAAAAAATCCAAAACTAAACTTAGAACAATTTGTGGACTTTCTTAACAAATTAGAGTCCTACGGAGAAGATATCCCGCTTATTATGAATGAGAGAGAAGGCGTAAAAGTGCTTACCCTCCATGGAGCCAAAGGTCTTGAGTTTGATTATGTTTGGATTGCTCATATGGACGAAAAAGGGCTAAATGGCGGGAAACATCTGCCGTTTACCTTGCCTTCTCTAATTGAAGAGAGAGTTTTAGAGAGCGATGCGGACAGGATAAAGAGGAAGCTCTATGTTGCCATCACGCGCGCTAAAAGATTCTGCGCTATTTCCTTCACAGCCGGAGAAGAGAGAGAGGCCGCCAGAGTTATACAGGATTTTCCGAAAGAGGTTTTCGTAAAAGAAAAATTTGATAAAAAAGAAAAGAAAAATAAAAACGGAAAAGGGTTTTTGCCCGAGATAAATAAGATAACCAAACTCGTAAGTGAAAAATACAAAGACCGTACTGTGTCTGCATCTTCGCTCAATAATTTTTTTGAATGCGCATGGAAATGGTATTTCAGAAACTTTTTAAGTCTCCCGGAAGCGACCAACGAACACCTGGAGTTTGGGGGCAAGGTGCATAGCGCCATTGACCAAATTTTAAAATCCGAAAAAATAATTTTACCGCAGGACTCCGAAGTGGCGCGACTTGTCGGCGCCTGGGCAAAAGCGCGGCTCCCGGAAATTACAGCAGAGCGCGAAAGCGAGCAATCCGTATCGCTTCGGGATCCCAGATTTCCATATCTAAACATTTACGGACGAATCGATTTGATTGAAAAGCTCCCGGACGAAAGTCTCCGGATTACCGATTTTAAAACCGGAAGCGCTAAACGAAAGAGTGAGGTAACGAAAGAGGACGCCGAGGGCAGGCTTTCAAACCTGGCGCGACAGCTTGCTATGTACGCGTACCTTTTAGAAGGCTCGCCAAAATGGAAAGGGATAAAAGTATCCGGCAGTCGCCTCGAATTTTTGGAAGCGAAAAATCCGAAAGACAAAATTTATAATCATACAAGAGGGGACGATGAGCTCAAACTTCTTTTGAAAGATATAGCGGACTACGATGAGGCCCTCCGAGGTGGCACATGGGTTTCCCGCGAGTGCTATTACAATTCCTATGGCAAAGCGACCGTTTGTGAGTATTGCAAAATGGCGGAGATTTATACTTCGTGAGAAATCTTGTATTTTTGCTCTTTCTGGTATAATCTGTTCATTACTAATTTAATCACTTTTTATGTCACAATTTGTAATTATCAATGGAAATAAAGTAGAACACTATGGTAATGTTTATAAGGGTTTAGATTATTTGCAAAAGCATGCGCATGAAGAACGCATAAAGGAATGGTTTGAAAATGCTAGAAAGGCGAAAGATCAGGATACTCATATAGAAATAACTATTAACGGCAAAAGCATAAGATATATTTTGATACATACTGGACCTAATGAATATCTTCTTAAACCATTGCCATAAAAATGAGTGAATATAAGAAAAAGAAAGACAACCATCATGGTACTGAGCATCCGCTTTCGGTTTTAGCGAACGAGGTCTATCAGACTTTTGTTGATATGGGTTTTGAAATTGTGACCGGACCAGAGCTAGAGTCCGAATGGTACAATTTTGATGTTTTGAATGTTCCCAAAGACCACCCAGCTCGAGACATGCAAGACACTTTTTGGATTAAGGACAAGAAAGATTATGTGTTACGAACACATACTACTAGTGTTACCGCTCGCGCTTTTGAAAAAGCCGGCAAAGAAGGCAAGCTTCCAGCCGCTTTTATTTCCATTGGAAAAGTTTTCAGAAATGAAGCGACTGATGCTACGCACGAAATGCAGTTTTTTCAGATAGACGGAGCGATGGTGGGGGAAAATATTTCTGTGGCTGATATGAAAGGGGTGTTGACTCATTTTTATAAAAAAATGCTGGGTGATGATGTAGAGATAGAATTCAGGCCGAGTTTTTTTCCTTTTACTGAGCCATCAATCGAAGTGCATGCAAAATTTAAGGGTAAATGGCTGGAAATGGGAGGTTCTGGAATGCTTCACCCGAATGTTTTGCGCAATATAGGTCTAGATCCTGCGAAAGTGCAGGGCTTTGCTTTCGGTCATGGATTTGATCGTATCGCAATGGTCAAATGGGGGATATCCGATGTTCGTTTACTTTATCAAGGGGATTTAAGACTCAATCAGATTTAAAATGAAAATTTCTTACAATTGGCTTAAATGGTATATACCGGAAGCGCCCAAAGCAGAAAAACTTGCTGATATTGTCACTTACCATTTGGCGGAAGTTGAGAGTATGGAGAAAAAAGGAGATGATACCATTTTTGACATAAATATTTTGCCGAACCGCGCGCATGATTTGCTTTCGCATCAAGGAGTCGCTCGCGAAATTGCTTCACTTCTTGATATAAAATATATTGACCCTACGCCAAAATATAAAATTCCAGAATCAAAGTCTACAAAGTTAATAAAAACAATTGAAAGCCCAAAGTGTCGAAGATACATGGGCAGAGTGATAAGAAATATAAAAATCGGTCCGTCTCCGGATTGGGTAAAAAACCATCTGGAATCAATTGGTCAACGTTCTATCAACAACATTGTAGATGCAACCAAT
>MFTJ01000056.1:28743-29640 GCA_001786805.1 Candidatus Nomurabacteria bacterium RIFCSPHIGHO2_01_FULL_39_10
GTACGATTGCGGACAGCCGGCGCACGTTTTTGATTTAAGTAAAGTAAAAAATTTAAAATTAACAGTTCGTAATGCAAAAAAAGGTGAAAAGATTACTTTACTCGGCGGTGTCGAAAAAACTCTAGATGAAACTATGATGGTTATTTCCGATGATCTTGGAAATGCTCTTGATATTGCCGGTATAAAAGGCGGAAATTATGCTGAACTCACAAAAGATACCAAAGACATAATTCTTGAATGTGCTAATTTTAATCCTGTTTCTGTGCGCAAGACAGCGCAAGCTCTGAACATTTTTACCGACGCGCGCAAGCGTTTTGAGAATGATTTGTCACCGGAGAGAGCCGCATACGGCATGCAGGAACTCTCTGCACTCATTTTTGAAATGTGTCCTGAGGCTATTTTTGAAGATGTTGTAGACGTCTATCCGGAAAAACAAAAAGTGCGCAAACTTTCTTTTTCGGTGGATAGAATTTCAAGCATTTTGGGGTTGAAAGTTTCTGAAAAAGAGATAGAAGAGATTCTTAAAAGATACTTATTAAAATATGAATTGAAAAAGGGAGTTTTTGAGATAATTGTGCCACCTATGCGCCTTGATTTGGCAATAGAAGAAGATATGGCGGAAGAGATTGGCAGAATTTTGGGTTACGATAAAGTAAAAGGAAATATTCCCAAGATAAACTTCAAGCCGAAAGTGAATGAAACTTATGCAAAAATTTCGTGGGCTAGAAATAAATTACTTGCTGATGGATATAGTGAGGTAATGACTTACACTTTTCGCGACAAAGGGGAAGTGGAAGTGATGCAAAGCGCTTCGGATAAAAAGTTTTTAAGAACGAATTTAACTGACGGACTTAAAGAAAGCATAAAGCTCAACCAATTAAATGCGCCGTTTTTGGG
>MFTJ01000057.1 GCA_001786805.1 Candidatus Nomurabacteria bacterium RIFCSPHIGHO2_01_FULL_39_10
CATATTTAACTATTCTCGATAGCTAGTATATGATACGTTCCTCGACGATACTCTTGTCATAATCAAAATCACTTTTGACTAATACCTCTTGAGGACAACGGCTTATTTATAAAGCTTTCCGTCAGAAATATGTTACCGACGACAAATGAAAAAAAAGATTCATTTAAATTTACTTTTTCACCCTCTCAAGCACCTCTTTCGCATGCCCTTTAACCGAAACGTTACGCCAAATATGAATAATCTTCCCGCGTCCATCAATCAAAAACGTCGTCCGTAACACCCCCATATACTCACGGCCCATAAACTTTTTCTTTCCCCACACTCCATACGCACAAAGCACTTTCTTCGACTCATCGCTCAATAACGTAACACCTAACTTCTGCTTTGAAATAAAATTGCAATGACTCTTCACCGAATCCGGACTCACCCCGACAACCTCAACACCCAACTTCTTAAACTCCGGCAACACCGATGTAAACTCAATCCCCTCAATCGTACACCCCGGCGTATTATCCTTCGGATAAAAATACAACACTACTTTCTTTCCTTTAAAATCAGTTAACGAAACCTTCTTCCCATCCTGATTCACAAGCGTAAACCCCGGCGCTTTCATTCCTTCTTTTAAAATACCAACCATCCCAATCACCTCACAAATCCATATCCCTAACTATCACGCTAATCTTCTTAAGCTTTTGCTCATCAGAACAACAATTTTGTCTCACTCATCTCCAAAACAAATTTAACCAAAGACGTCTTATAGACTATAATCAGAACATATTTGTCACACACCACCACAACTGCAACTCCCCAGGTAATTAACACTAAAAAAACAATAATTCAAAAATAGAAAACAAATCAAAACCCCCCTACAAATGACACTAGAAATGATAAGTATCGGCGTTCTACTGGGCATACGCCACGCCTTTGAACCGGATCATCTCGCCGCCATCTCAACCCAAGTAGCGCAAGAAAACAAATTCATTCACCAACTAAAACAAGGAATAGCGTGGGGTGTCGGACATACACTGTTTCTCGTTGTAATCGCAAGCATTATACTCCTAACTCAACTACATATCCCAAAAAACCTAGAACTCATTATAGAATGTAGCATAGGCATACTGCTTATCACCATAGGAATCTATTCGATAAAAAGAAACGTTGCAACAGAAAAAAACACAACCTCAGCAACCTCAACACTAACAGCAACAAAAAAATCATTTTTAATTGGCAGTGCCCACGGACTTGCCGGAAGTTCTGCAATTGTCCTCCTCGTATCCACCCTGTTTTCAAACAAGCTTACTGGATTAGTATACATCCTTATAGTTGGCATTGGCTCAATAGTAGGAATGTCCCTCATAACATCCCTCTTTCGCCTGCTCCCCTCACAAAAAAATAAGAGAATAGAACAAATCGCAGGTGTTGTAAGTATAATAGTAGGTATATTGGTAATACTAAAAACAATTAATTTATTCTAAAACATAAATAATAATCTCACTTCTCCTCACAGTAGTTCTACCACAGATACATTATCTTGACTTCAATTTAAGTTTACAAATATTATTTTGACAACTATATCCCGTTGCACAAAAATTATTATTACTGCAACTAAACCCGTCCACACCTAAACAAGCTTTCCCTTCAAAATTGTAATTTCCTGTAGCACACTTTGTTGTAGAAGGACACGTTGCTGTACACTCCACACGACCACATTCATCTCCTGCACTTAACTTTTCTGGACAATATGTCCATTTTGCATCTTTGTTCCCACTAACATACCCACGTGCAGGCTTTTGTTCTTCAACTGGAAGATAATCCCATTCAACATCTTTACCACTCTCATAACCTGAAATTGATTTAGTAGGACACCAAGCGCCAACACATCTATCACTTATCGCTTTTCCTACAAACGCACTTTTTCCCGGAGTTAATCCGCATCCCGCAACAAGAAGAACAAACAAAACAACACAAATCAATAATATTTTTTTAATCATCTCACACCTCAATAAATTAAGTAATCTTGTTATCACCAAACAGAAAGAATATATAAATTAAGCATATACCAAAGAATACAGATTAGTTATCAATTCACTTCTCCCCAACCCTGCGAATCACCGACTCAATTGATATCTTTCGCAGCATTGAAATCGCATCATGTCCCGACCCTAAAAACGACGCTTTCAGCCAATTTTTCTTCCCACAATCATCACATTTTACTGACTTATAATGATGCACATGCTCTCGCCACTCTGACCGCCATACCTCCTCAGAAAGACTCTCAGAGCAATATAAACACCGCACCTCACTTATCTTTGAAAGCATATACTCCATATACTTTTTGAACAAAACCCCATTTTAAAAAGATTGCGAAAATCAAGCAAAAAAGTAGAAAATAAAGAAAAATAATACATAATCATTATAAATAACACCTCAAAAATCAACTTTGATGACATTTGAAGACAAACTAAAAGAACTCACCGACACCTACAACGTATTTCCCAATCTCACCCAACAAGAGGCCATGACCAAAACCCTCATCGAAACATTTCAAGCAACAGAAGTAAAATATGAGCAAGCCGAAGATTGGGATGGACCAACCACATGTACTATTATGCTGCCTGCTCCTGGTCTACGAACATATTGTAATATAGATACAAAATCCCAACCTAACCCTTGGAGAAAAGAAGCGATTACATACCAATCCAAAAACACTCAACCCACCTTGCCCCTGGCTGAAAATGGCTGGATTGCTATGTATCTACGCTACAAAAAAGAATTTCCTCCAACTGAAAGCATTGACCAAATACGATTCAGCTTTAGTTGTGACATAAACTTTCCCCAATTTGACGCAAACGCTGATCTCAACAGACGTAGATATCGCTACAAAACACAAAACGGAGAATTTTACGCCTATTGGGATGAAGATGTCGATGCATCCTACCTCTCAAATAAAATAAGTGAGGGATACCAAAGAGATACAGCGAACAGAATTCATCTTTCTCAAACAATTCGAGGTGGTAAAATTTCGTGGATTGGCATCAACCAAAAAACGCTAGGCTTAGGCATCTTAACTGACTTCTTTGAAGATATAGGCTATCAAGGATTAGAAAAATTACTCTAAAAAGTACTTGCCTCACAAATCACTTCTTCTTTTTCTCTAACCTCTGTTCCATCACATTTTTATACTTTCGTTTACTCTTCAGTCTCCATGCTCTATATTAAAGAAGCAACAGACGTTCCCAAGCAACAGTATGCGCTCTTAGCACAGCTTCTCAACACCGCGTGGAAAGAGTTGATTGTAACAACACCAGAACATCTCGAATCTCGTTTCGCATCAGGAAACAAATTTCTGATTGTGTATGGCAACTCTGCCTTTGTAGATAAAGAAAATCTCGCACAAGAATATGGAATTGCTCTCCCAAACGAAGATATACCTTTAGGATTGCTCGAAACAATTACCCTAAGAACAAACGGAGTAATGGACCAAGTGCCAAAAACATATGGAGAGTTAACCAACAACGGTCTCTGGAAACTTTTAGTAGAAAATGCAGATACTTTAATAATGGTCGATGCGACAAAAATGCCAACAGGGCCAAAAGAAGTGACCGGATTGATGATGAATTCGGTAAAAGAATATTTGTGTCAAACTTCTTTGGAATACGCCTGGACCTTTACTCCAGATATCGAAGGCGTAAAGAAATGGCATGAAAGTTTTGGCGCAAAAAATTCACACTATAGAATTCCTAACGCCCGCCCTAATTGGAAAGAACCAGCAGTAAACTTTATGGATTATTCTCATCTAATCAAAAAATAGAACAGATGAATCTCACAATCTTTCCGCAACCCTTTTAAAAAACACCCCTTTTTGCCTATATTATAACACACAATAACAGCAAACCAAAACACAAAACATGACCACCTACCTCTTCACCAATATTCTTGGCAGCTTTGTACTAGACCAAAATCTAAAAATAATCGACCAAACCCTCTTCACCTCTGTTGAACAATACCTTGAAAAATCCGCAACAGAACAAAAAATCCAAAAAGCCCACCCTAACACCCAACCCCTCCCGCAAGATAAACTGTTCCAAGTCCTCGCCATATTCAAAGACCAAAAATATTTCACCACATTCAAAAATTTCAATCGCTTAATCACTAAAAAAGCCATGCAACTCTCTGTATCAGAAGATCAACTGATCATCCAAACCATCGCTAATATTAACGAGATCGACAAAAACGTCAACATCTTAAGTAAACGCCTCCGCGAATGGTACTCATTATACTTCCCAGAACTATCCCAACGAACGCCTGACCATCAAAAATACGCTGAATTACTAATTGAAAAAACAAAACAACAGCTCGCAGACGAAATCAAACTCACTGAAGAAAGTATGGGAACAGAACTAAGTGAAATCCATCTGCAACAAATGAAACTACTCGCCCAACAAATCCTCTCATTCTACACGTTACGTCAGCAACATGAACAATATCTCGAAACCGTCATGAAACAATACTGCCCAAATATCCAATCATTGGCAGGCACAACGATTGCCGCAAGATTAATTGAATTAGCAAAAGGCCTCAAACACCTCGCACTACTTCCCGCCTCAACCGTCCAATTACTTGGCGCAGAAAAAGCCTTATTTCGCCATCTTAAAACCGGCAATCGCAGTCCCAAACACGGCGTCATCATCAATCATCCTCTCGTACAAAACGCCAAACGCACCGAAAAAGGCCGCTCCGCCCGTCTGTTAGCAGATAAATTATCATTATGCGCCCGACTCGATTACTTTAAAGGTGAATTCAAAGCCGAACAATACAAAAAAGAATTGATTGAAAAATTAAAATCAAAATAAGAAACATAAACAAAGAAAAAAACCACACACCATGAGCCGCAAACTTCAACCACATAAAATTTTTGAAATTTATCAAGAAACGAGAGGTAAACGCATCTACACGCAAAGCATCGTTCCTGGTTACACTCCATTCGACGAACGCCTTTACCATGAAGACGGCGCCGAATATAGAGAATTCGATCCTACACGAAGTAAACTTGCCGCAGCAATAATGAAAGGCACAACCAACGCCGGCATCAGAAAAAACGACACTATTCTCTACTTAGGAATCTCCCACGGCTATACTTCCTCTTTCATCTCCGATATGGTTGGTAAAGATGGCATTATATTTGGCATCGACCCTGCTCCAAGAGTTATTCGCGACCTCATCTTTCTTGCCGAACAACGTACCAATATCATCCCTTTATTAGCAGACGCTAATCACCCTGATACCTACGTTGAGCGCGTATCGCAAGTAGACATTGTCTACCAAGACATCGCGCAAAAAAACCAGCCCGAAATTTTCTTAAGCAACTGCAAACTCTTCTTAAAAAAAGGCGGCTATGGTCTATTAGCCGTCAAAGCAAGATCCATTGACATCAAAAAATCAAACAAACAGATCTTTGAAGAAGTCCGCAAAAAAATCGAAAAAGAACTCACAGTGATAGATTTTAGAATTCTCGAACCATTTGAGTTGGACCATTGCATGATCATTGTGAAGAAATAGATTGCATCTAACACCAAATATAGAAAAGTTAAACGCACTCAAACAACATACACAGTAACCCTACACCCTCACCGGGAAAAATGCCCTCTGAAACAAATTCAAATTCTGCAATAACACATCCGGCTTCTCTGCACTCAACTCCTCAAAACTATAATGCCCCGTCGCAACGGCAACAGATACATATCCGCAATGCTTCGCCGCTTTGATATCCGAAGGTGTATCTCCTATAACATAAATCCGTCTTGGATCAAAATATCTTCCTTGTTTGTTAAACGCACTCACCACTCCTTGCACAATTTCATAACGTCCTTTTGTATCTGGTAACGAACACCCAACCACTTCAAAATACTGCCGCAGCCGCGCACAACGTAAAATACTCTCTGCAATGGGTGGAATATTTCCCGTCACTACCCCAACTGCCGATCCTAAAGAAACAACATACTCCAAACAGCCAATCACTCCTGGTAACACTGCATCAGAAATATTTTTTGTGGCAAGTAAAGACACCATCTTTTTTTCCGTACCATCTACTAATTTCTGCGCCCGTTCTGGGGTATAAACGCCTCTCCCCTGCAAAATCTGAGCATGTCC
>MFTJ01000058.1:0-3062 GCA_001786805.1 Candidatus Nomurabacteria bacterium RIFCSPHIGHO2_01_FULL_39_10
CTTCATCCGCCATATCATCAGCGCCGGGAATCATTATCTCATCGCCGACTGCCAGCTTAGCATCCAGCGCAATACCGTTAAAGAAAGCAATGTCGCTTACGTCCGCTTTATAAAGTTTGGCGATACTTTTTAGAGTCTGCCCTTTAGCGACAGTATGCTCAACGCCGGAAATAGGCAAAATAAAAAGCACGTCTCCGACGACGAGCTTGTCATTTTTCTTCATATCATTGGCCGCCAAGATAGTGTTTACGGAAACTCCGAACATTTCGGCTATAACGGACACGGTATCTCCTTTTCGCACCACATAAATACTTATGTCCTCGGGAGACGAGTCTAAAATTTCTTTGCTGTCTGATATGCCCAAGGGACTGGTCGCAGGAAGAATCGCATTATTAGAAACGATGTTAACTGTTGCATTAGGATCAATTTTGCCATCTTTATCATTTTTTCCTGCCCCGTAGAAAGTACTCTTTTCTTTGGGGTCTTGAAAAATAGAAGCGGAGGAAACATTTGCCTGAAGGAGGTCCATCGTTTGGGGATTTTGCGGAGTGTCTTTTTCATCCTCTGAACTTGCTACTTCTGTCTGCGCGTAGGCGTCATCGCCAAAAAGGGAAGGGAAAAATCCCGCTTCCGCCTGCTCTGGCGCAGAAAACAACAAAAGAGCACCTAGGAATAATAGGGAAAAGGCTAGAATAGAACAGGATATTTTAGATAAAATTCTCATGATGGTACCATCGTCCCTGAATTTCAGCCATTTTCTTCCATATCTGCCATCTAAAAGGTACCTTCATAGGATAGCCTAAAAAAGGTCAAAAGTCAATCCGGCAAGAACTCCCTGTGGATATTCTAAGAACCTATTTTAAGAATTTTTATTTGACAAAAAAAGTAAGAAGGTGTATAATTAAAGGGTGCTTGAATAGAAACTAGGCTGGAAAGATTAAAAAATATATAATTAAGAACATTATGCTAGAAAATAACCCAAATCCACTTCCTAAACCCGCTGAAGCTACAAAGGTTCAGCCCAAAAAAGAAACAATAAGAAAAAACCTGCCGCCGAGGCCAACAGTCGCGCCTACGATTAAAATACCGGCGCCAGCGGTAATAGCAGGAGTTGCTCCTGCTCCTGGAGCGCCTGTGGCAATCCCTGACCAAAAAATAGAAGGGTCAAGAAAATCTCCCAAACCTGGTCAAAAAGTGTTTGACTATGTTGCAATGGATAGTAGGGGAAAAGAGACAAAGGGAACACTTTATGAAGCTAATCAGGACGAAGCAATTGGAAGACTAAAACAAATGGGTTATTTCCCTACAAAAGTGGTAGAGGTTGAAGAGAAAGGAATAAAAAAAGAAAAATGGAAATGGCTCCGAGACTTGACCTCAAAATCCGGGGAAGTTATAAAAAAAGGATTACAGATGAGCGGAAAGGGAATCAAAAAGCACGGATTGAAAGTCGGAGCGGCAGCCGCAATTGCAACTGGCGGCTATGAAGTTGGAAGACATGTGGAAAACAGCGCTTTGACGGAAAGTGTTGAACAACAGGAAAATGATATGCGAGAAGAACAAGCAAAGATAAGAGCGGGAATTGAAGAGAGACTAAATAGAAGATCGAATGAATTAAAAGAAATAGAAGCGGAACAGGAAAAAAAATTTACGACAGAAAGAGAGGGAATTGGCGCGGAAAAAACAAAGTTGGCGGCAGATAAAAGAGAAGTTGAAGAAAAATTTAAGAAAGAACAAGAAAGAATTGAAAAAGAGAGAAAAGAATTAGAAAAACAACAAGCGGAATTTGAAGCGGCAAAATTAAAGCCGCTAACTACCGAAGAAAGACTTCTAGAAATAGAAAGAAAGTTAAGAGTAAGAGCAGAAAGGAAACGAGGAGAACTACCAAAGCCAAAAGATATAATAACGTCAGAAGATAAAGATTTTTGGGGTAGAAACAAAAAATAACACAAAAATGGCATTCTCAAAAAGGCTATTTTGTTTCGTGTTAAGATGGTATCAATGGAAGACCATCTAAAAGGATTAAATAAAGAACAAAAAGAAGCGGCGCTTCATGCAAAGGGTCCGCTTCTTATTATTGCCGGCGCGGGCGCGGGAAAAACAAAAACAATCACGCACCGAATTGTAAACTTGATAAAAAATGGAGTGGCGCCGGAAAACATTTTGGCTGTGACTTTTACCAATAAAGCGGCCAAAGAAATGCGAGAGAGAATTGTCGCGGAAATCCAAAAAAACGCTAGAGGTCAGGATAAAATTCCATTTGTCAGCACTTTTCATTCTCTTGGAGTTTATATTATAAAAGAAAACGCTAGAATTTTAGGATTAACAAAGTATTTCACTATTTTAGATGAATCAGATTCAACATCGATTATCAAAGAAGCGATGAAAGAAATTGAAATTGACCCAAAACAATACGATCCTAAAAAAATAAAAAATATAATTTCCCGTGAGAAAGGAAAATTTATGCATTTGACAGATTATACGGAGAGGAAAGAAAGTAGCGCAAATCCGCTATCAAGAATTGTGGCGCAAGTTTGGAGTTTGTATGAAAATAAAAAGATGAAAGAAAATTCTCTGGATTTTGACGACTTACTTTTAAAAACGGCAAAATTACTAAAAGATAATCCGGAAATAAGAAAAATTTATCAGGAAAAATGGGCGTACATCCATATTGACGAATATCAAGACACGAATGAAGTGCAGTATTTGATGTCCAAAATGCTCGCGGAAAACCATAAAAATATCTGCGTAGTAGGAGACGCAGACCAAAATATTTATTCCTGGCGCGGAGCGAATCTGAAAAATATTTTAAGCTTTGAAAAAGATTACCCGGACGCAAAAATAGTCTTGCTAGAAGAAAATTATCGCTCAACGCAAAATATTCTGGAAGCGGCAAATATTATCATTAAAAAAAATAAATATAGACCGGATAAAAATTTGTTTACGAAAAACAAAACCGGCGAAAAAATAGGTTTGTATGAGGCGCTCCATGAAAATGACGAGGCGGACTTTGTGGCGACAAAAATTTTGGAAATTTTAGACAATGGAGCGGGTGTGTCGTGGCG
>MFTJ01000058.1:3184-11945 GCA_001786805.1 Candidatus Nomurabacteria bacterium RIFCSPHIGHO2_01_FULL_39_10
CGCCACGACAGCACCCGAGGAGTTGTCTGAAATTTCCATACTTTACCGCGCTAATTTTCAGTCGCGGGCACTGGAAGAAGCGATGCTCAGATACAATATCCCATATCAAGTCTTGGGCGTTAAATTTTTTGAAAGAAAAGAAATAAAAGACACTTTGGCGTATCTGCGAGCGACGCTAAACAGAGACAGCCTTTCCGACATAAAAAGAATAATCAATTTCCCCGCGCGGGGCATCGGCAAAGCCACTCTAGTTAAAATTTTCGCTGGCGATATGGAAAACTTGCCGATAAAAATGAGAATTAAAATAAATAATTTTTACGAAATACTGGAAGCGATAAAAGAAAAAATTCATATCGCCAAAACTAGCGACATAATAAAATTTGTAGTGAAAAAATCCGGCATTGAAGCTGAACTTTCTGAAGGCGGAGAAGAAAAAATAGAAAGACTGGAAAATATAAAAGAATTGGCAACACTCGCGCTTAAATATGACAGCTTGTCTGAAGGACGCGGTGTAGAAAAACTTTTAGAAGACGCTTCGCTGGCGTCAGATCAAGATTCACTAATAGATAATCAGGCGAAAAAAGAAAAAATAAACGCCGTAAAATTGATGACGGTACATGCGTCTAAAGGGCTTGAGTTTAAATATGTGTTTGTGGCAGGTCTTGAAGACGGGCTTTTCCCTCATGAAAGAAATGGGGAAGAAGTTGATAACGAGGAAGAGCGCAGGCTTTTTTATGTGGCTGTCACCCGCGCCAAAGAAAAATTATTTTTATCATTCGCAAATTTCCGCACCATCTTCGGTTCGCGCCAGATAAACGCTCCGTCCGAATTTATTTCCGACATCCCGGCGGATTTATTGGAAAAAGAAGGGGAAAACGGGAAGATAAAAACAATTTACTTGGAGTAGTTGAAAGTTATGAAGTTCATAAAGTTATAAAGTAAATACAAAAAAATGCAAAAGCAAATTCATAAAGCAAAAAAGTCATTGGGGCAGAATTTTTTAAAGGGAGAATTTGCTCTGCGTAAAATTATTGAAGCGGGAGAAATAAAAAAGAGCGATGTGATTTTAGAAATAGGACCGGGCAGAGGAGCGCTTACAAATAAGTTGCTAGAGACTAGGTGTAAGGTTCTAGCAATAGAGAAAGATGGAGAACTTTGTGAATTTTTGAAAATAAAATTTGAAAAAGAAATTTTATCCGGACAATTAAATTTAATTCTTGGAGACATTCTGAAATGGGAAATTGGAAATTATAAATTTAGCAATTACAAAGTAATTGCTAATATTCCTTACAACATCACCGGAGCTATTTTGAAAAAGTTTCTCACCGCAGAGCATCAACCCGAACTCATGGTGCTAATGATACAACACGAAGTGGCGCAAAGAATAGTCGCGCAAAACAAGAAAGAAAGCCTGCTTTCAATTTCTGTAAAAGCGTACGGAGAGCCAAAAATGGTTATGAAGGTTGATAAAAGATATTTCTCGCCCCAGCCAAAAGTAAATTCGGCGATAATTGCTATTAAAAATATCTCGCGCGACAAACTTGTCAACCTATTGTCAACATGGGATGTTGACAAGCCGGCAGGTCGACAAGTTGATGAGATTAGGTTTTGGGAAATAGTGAAAGCTGGCTTTGCGCACAAGAGAAAAAAACTCTCCAGCAACCTAAAACAAATCTGCCAAAGCAAGGCTTTGGCAGATTTTGGAAATAAAAGAGCGGAGAATTTAACACTGGCGGATTGGGTTGAGCTAGCCTCTAGCGAGGGGATGGAGAAGAGCCTGTTGTCGGAGTAATGGTACCCATGGTAGGAATAATAATAGGAACAAAACCGCCGGGTATTACACACACACCGGGTGGAATATAAGCCCCAAGAAGAGCTCCAGTGAAGGGTATGTTGTAGCTGGCAAAACCTTGGGTTCCGGGATAATAGGTAAGTATGTATACTCTGGGTGGAATAGAGGGCAACACAATATTCAACATCCAACTGACGTTATACGCGCAAAAAAAGGGAAAAGTTAAAAACCCGCCAAACTGCACTCCTATAGCGGCATAAGCCACAGAAGGGCTAATTCCTAAAAAAGAAAGAGTTTTGTGAACAAAATTCTTAAAAATAGTTGGGGATTGCTCATTTTTCAGGTTAGTGCTTAATTTACTATCATTAGTCAGAGTTTCTTCAAACTTTTTTTTGTAGTCTATGCCACTTTCTAAAATTTCTTTTTTAAGAGAATCGGCTATAAGGGCAAGTTCGCTTTCACTTGAACCATTCTGCCTGCTTACGGCAACAACATTTTCAATAAATTGATCCATGTTTTCAAGATTTGGGTTTATATTTTCTGTATTTTCTTGAGAGAGTTCTTTTTTTTCATCAATATTGTTGATAACTGAATCTGTGTTGCTTGGAAAAGAATCAGAAGAAAGAGGAATGGAATTCTCTGCGCAATTGCTTGCTAAGGTCATTCCATTTGGACAAACCAAGTCTTCCAAAGCTGTGAAATCGCCTGAAAACAAAGCGGCACGTGTCAAAGGACCCACTATTCCATCAACCGCCAACACATTATTTGATTGGAAGGCTTTTACGGCAGACTTGGTCAAGGGACCAAACTTGCCGTCTTGAGATACCCCGACTACGCTTTGCAGGCATTTAACCTCGGCTCCTTTAGAGCCGATTCTCAAAGTTTGGGTGATACTGCAACCTGCCAAAGCCGGCGGCGTAAAAGCAACTTGGGAATAAAACAGGAGAGTCAAAAAAATAAAAAAGTAAAAAAATCCTTTCATTGGAGAAATGATATCATAATTTGGCAAAAAGGTGTATAATTAGTTCATAATTAGAAAGATTTTGTTAAAATACAAAAGGACGCTTTGGGTCGCTTTGGCGGTATTGTTTGTCGTTGCCATTTTTTTTGTAAAAAACAACACAACATTCAAAAATCAGCCCGCCCTAGTTCCGGGTGAGACAAAAGATGGTCTTGTTTATGGCAATGAAACGTTGGAAGATTTTGTGAACAAAGATACCGACGGCGACACTGTGCTGGATTGGCAGGAAAATTTGTACGGTCTTGACCCAACCAAGAAAGAAACGACCGCGGGAACGCCGGACAGCGTAGTAATAAACAAGATAAAAACTCTTCAGAATGACGGAAGCGGAGAACCTCTCCTGAAAAGCATAGGTAGCGCAAATGAGGAAAACTTGTCGCAGACCGACAAGTTTTCCAGAGAACTTTTCGCGACCATTGTCGCCGCCAATCAGAGCGGGATTATGGACCAGGCAAAAATAGAGGAACTAAGCGCGTCTTTGGCCGAACATATTCAAAATTCTCCGCCTAGAAAGGTATTTTATATATTTGACATAAAAACAACAAGCGATAACAGCGTACAGGCTTTCAAAAATTACAATAAAGCCTTGAATGACATTTACACAAAATACCCGCCGATAAATTACACGATATTGGATGTGCTGGAAAAGTTTATGATTGATGAAAATGATGTTGATGCCAGCGCGCTCCTAAAACTTGATCCAATCATAACGCAAACGAACAAAATCATAGACGCAATGGTAAAAACTGCCGCGCCGCAGTCTATTTCAGCCCTGCATTTGAGCGTCATAAACTCTCTAGAGAGGCTGATGGAAAATATAAGCGATATGAAGCTTTATGAAAGCGATGTCATCGTGGCGCTCGGAGGCATAAGCAAATATCAAGACAGCGCAAATAGACTGGAGTCGGACCTAAACGCTCTCTCAAACGCAATTAATCAAAAATTAAGGAGCGAGCAGTAATTCAAGCTTCACTACGGAGTCAATAAGTTATATAATAAAGCGATAAAATGACGGCAAAAAATAAAATGGCAAAATTAATTTCCACTTTTCTGATTGTTTCAATACTTTCGCCTGCTATTTTATTTTCCGCGCCTAAACAAGCAATGGCCCAGCCGGGAGCGACAGCGGCGTTTTCCGTGCCGGTAGCCGACATTCCTCAAGAAACCGCAGGCTGGCTTTCCCAGGCCCTGCATGTGATAACCTCGGGTTCAACGGTAACAAACACCACTCTCCATATCAAAGATTTTGCGCAATTTCTTCTTCAGCAAATTCTTATGCGTGTGGCAAAAGCGACCCTGGCGAGGATAACTCAGGCCACTATAAATTGGATTAACTCCGATTTTCATGGCTCTCCGCTATTCTTGGAAAATCCGGAATCATTTTTTAGGGATATAGCCAAATCGGAAGTTAGAAATTTGGTGGATATGATCGGCTATGACTCGTTCAGGTTTCCTTTCGGTAGGCAAACCGCGCTCAATGTTATTAATAGCTACAAAAGCCAGCTGTATATAAATGCACAATATACCTTGAGCAAGGTGATAAATGATCCCAGGCTACTTGTGCGTTACAGAAATGATTTTAATTACGGGGGATGGAACGGATTTTTGATAAACACCCAGTATCCGCAAAATAATTATCTGGGGTTTCAGGGGATAATCCAGCAAAATTTGGCAAGCCGGCTGGAGGGAACGCTTCAGGCTCCAGCCCAAAAAGTGCAAAACCTTCTACAGCAAGGTATGGGCTTTTTGTCTCCGCAAACCTGCCCAAGCAACCCAAAATATAACAATGGCATAAACGAATTTCTGAAGCCAAGCTTTAAAACGACGGTAGCATTTGACCCTCCAGAAGAATATGAAATAGGGGACGATGGTACATACACACAATCTCAAGCTAGGTTTGCTCAATATGAAAAGGAATACAATGCGGCCATAGCGGCAGATAGAGTTATGTGGGCGGAGAAAAATGACTGTCCGGGCGGTTTGGTAAATACTACTCCCGGATCGGTGGTGGGAAACCATATAATGGATGCGATGGGGTCAAATTTGCGCCAGACGGAACTCGGCGCGGCCTTGGGCAACAGCTTGTCCGCTATTTTTGACGCGCTGTTAAATCACTTTTTGGATAAAGGCTTGAACGCCCTCGCAGACACGGTCAGTCCTAGTCCATCAGACGATAACTGGAGTTACGAAGATCAAAGATTAGGCGGGAACTATATTGTGACAAGCGCGCCTTCGTTGAATGTCCCGCAGAATGTTTCGGTCAGAGTCGGTCAAACAACCAGCACTGCCATCTTCGGCGGCACAGGGAATTATACGATAGAACCAAAAGTAGACCCAACAGGAGCAATAATCGCCACAATTGATACAAAAATTTCCGCTGGTGGCGCCTCTAGTTCAAAACTTTCTGTTATGGGTATTGCGCCAATAAATCCTTCGGACAAATCTACCCGAACTGCCACATTTGTTGTTAAAGATCAAAGTGATCAAATAGTTAAACCAGTTACCGTTAATGTCAAAGTGTACGCTATAGGAGTTTTGGCAGTTACAAAAACAACAAACTGCATCCCTCTAGATATTAATAAGAATTGTGTTGTAACAGACACCAATACTCCGTTTTTCACAAGTATAGAAGGCGGTACAGAACCTTACAGCATAGCAACAGGTCCTGGCGCAGGTCCTGATATAGGAATCGCAATAGTGACTCTTGACCCTGATAGCGGAAATTTGATTATAACCGGTGTCGGTAGCGGCAAAACCTTCGTCACGATAAAAGATTCTGCAAACTACGCGATAAGAGTTGATATTGAGATAGGTGGCGTACAAAACTTGAGCATCCAACCGTATATTGTGGCTCCTTTTGGTAAGAGCATGTATGAAATAAAGGGCGGCACGCCAAAGTTTGAGGTGGAAAATGTGTCTGATCCATCGGTGGCAACCGCTACAATTGTTGATATTGCGGGAACTTCCGAATCCGGAAATTTTACCAGCCAATATTTAGAAATCAACGGTAAGTCGGGAGGCACATCGGCAGTTACAATAAAAGATCAATCTGCGCCAGTAAAAAGAGCCGGCGCTATTGTCAATGTGGTAAGTGGCGCCGCCACCGACACGCTCAAAGCCGACCCATTGGGAATCTGTTTCGGCGCCCCTATAATCGTTAACAAAGGCGCGTACTCGGAAATAGCAGGGATAAGCAAAACAAATTGCGCCAATATCTCGCCATGGATGTACTGGTGCGAAGGTACAAAAGTTTGTCAACAAAGCAAACCTGCCAGAAGCAGTTAGCGCAAAATGGTAAAATAATAGGTAGTTGGAAAGTTTGTAAAGGATAATGAATAACCAAATAAAAAAATTCCGTACTGATTATCCTCGTCGGAGTTTTTAGTTCGGTGGGACAGGCGCAGGCGGGATATGATAGTTGGTTAGAAAGTGTCTGAAAATGACTTGGTCATGCATTAAACACTTAATAATGCTAAAATAGAAACATGACCAAAAAAGAAATTAAGGAAGCAATAGAATACTGGAGGAAAACGGCAGAAAGAGATTATGACACCATGCTTGGACTTTTTAAGATTGAACGTTATCCGGAAAGTTTATTTTTTGGACATATTGTTTTGGAAAAAACTCTGAAAGGTTTAGTTGTCCAAGAAACGGGAGAGCAGGCGCCTTTTACCCATGATTTAATCAGGCTGGCAAAATTAACAAAGATCTCTTTCAACAAGAATGAATTAGATTTATTGAAAACTATTAGCGCTTTTAATATTCGTGCTAGGTATCCAGAGCAAAAATTGAAGTTGTATAAAATTTGTACGGAAAAATATACAAAGGATAAATTAGAAAAAATTACTAATTTATATAAATTATTATGTCAAAATTAGAAACAATAAAAATTGTAAGGCAGTTTGCTAAAAAGTTAAAAAGGGAGAAATTCCCATTTTCTTCAGTGTATTTTTTTGGTTCGCGTGCCAAGGGAACACATCACAAAGACAGCGATATAGACATAGCCGTAATTTCTCCAAAATTTAGAAATCGTTTTGGCAGGAATTATAGGAAACTTTGGGATTTTCGTGATGAGATAGATGATCGTATTGAATTCCACGGCTTTACTGAGGCAGATTTCAAAAACAACGCTGATCCTCTTGTTTACGAAATTAGAAAGACGGGAATAAGGGTGGTTTAGAGATGTTTTGTATTCATTGTTTAAAATGCCAAATCAAATCAAAAAAATAATCCCGTACTTGCTGATACTGCTTATCCTAGTCGGAGTTTTTGGGCTGGGGGGGGAAGCAGAGGCACAAGATGATCCTCATAATGTCAGGGTAATCCCTGTTAGTGCCGTTAATGCTAATGACTTAACACCAGCACAAAAAACGCAATATGATGCTCTAACACCAGAACAAGAAGACGTATATAACAGCGCTATTGGTCAAAATATGGGTATAGATGCAGCACTTGCCAAGGCAAAGTCAACAGTTAGCAGGATTGCCAAAAACGACGAATCTGCCCTTAGCAAATCCTTGGACCAATGCGGGTCAATTGGAAGTGGTAGTGTAGCTGGATGTTTACAACGTTTAATTTATATAATTTTTGTCACAATTCCCTCATTTCTTTTAGCCATAGCGGCTAAAATGTTCGATTTTTTGGCAGGTTTAACTCTGAGTTCTAATGTATATAAATATACTTTTATTCAGGATATGTGGGTCATAATTAGAGACTTCTCTAATATTTTCTTTATACTTATTTTGCTTTATATAGCTATTCAAACAATCTTAGGGTTAGGCCACGAGACTAAAAAAATGATAGTCAATGTGGTAATTTTGGCTTTGCTTGTAAACTTCAGTTTGTTTTTCACCAGAGTGGTAATAGACGCTTCAAATATCACCGCGCTTATTTTTTACAACAAAATAGATACAACGAACTCAGAAGAAAAAAAAACAAGCGATGTAAATTTAACCGGTGTCAAAGAAAAAAATTTGGCGGGACAGCTTATTGGAGCATTTAATATAAATAATTTTTTTAATCCAGCTTTAATTAATAACCTAAAACTTGAAAGAAGTAGGGGGTTAGGCACTTTGGGTACGATTGGACTAATTACAGGGGTGACAGTGTGCATTTTTTTCTCTGGAGGAACTTGTGCAATTCCATTGGTTGCGGGAGGCGCGGCGGCCGTAACCGGACTTGCTCATGCTACGCTAGATCCAAACAGCGCTACTTTATTAACATCTATGATGGTAGCTTACGGTTTAGTTATTTATAGCCTCGCTTACGCATTCTTTGTAGTGGCTTTAAGCTTCTTGGGAAGAATGTTAATGCTCATAATGCTTATGATTTTTTCGCCTTTTGCCTTTGTCTCTTATACTTTACCGAGCTTAAAAAAGATAGAAAAAATAGGATTTGACAGCTGGTTGCACTCTTTACTATCTTCTTCGTTCATGGCCGCTATTTTTATGTTTATTTTGTATATAATTTCAAACATTATGAACGCCAATATATTTTATGGTTTCGCTGATAAAAACAATCAGGAGCTTATGTCAATTGTAATTTTGATTTTTATTCCTGCCATTTTAATTACGATGCTCCTCTTGGCTGGCGCTAAATACGCCAAAAAAGCTTCGGGAGAATTTTCAGAAAAGATTGTGGGTTTCGGCAAAGTTGCTCTTGGATTAGCTGGCGGTCTTGCCATAGGCGGCGGAATAGGTTTGGCGGCAAAGGGGCTTCAGGGAACTGTGGGACACTTAGGAAAAATGGCCGCCGAATCTGAAGGAGCGGCAAAATGGGCAACAAGCAAAGATACGGGCTTAAAGGGCTGGGGTAAAAGACTTGCCGGCAAGAGATTTATGGAAGCTGGCGGCGCGGCGTCTAAAAGCAGTTTTGATGTGAGAAGGGGAGCATTAGGCGGAGTAACGGGACTACTAGGTAAAGCAACGGGAATGAGGTTGGATACAAAC
>MFTJ01000059.1 GCA_001786805.1 Candidatus Nomurabacteria bacterium RIFCSPHIGHO2_01_FULL_39_10
ACATAAATAAATTTAAAAGCTTGGTAAACGCTGGCGATCCAAACATAGATGTAGTGCTTCTTAATTGGTATCCTTAAAAAGTTCAAAAAACTTTACCGGATCAATAGTAATGTCATTTATGCGTATGCCAAAGTGCAGGTGCGGGCCTGTGGCGTATCCTGTTTCTCCGGCTAGTCCGATAACTTTTCCTTTGGGTACCACCTCGCCGACTTTCACTTTCATTTTAGACAGATGCAGATAAGAACTGCTTAATCCGAGTCCATAGTCAATGACCACCGTCTTGCCATAATTACGGTATGTTTTTGCCACCCGCACCACTCCGCGGTTCACAGAGAGAACATCAGTACCTTCTTTCGCTCTATAGTCTACGCCTTTGTGGGGGATAGAATATTCTCCGGTTTTTCGGGAGTTTCCATAAGGACTGCCGACTGAGGTTTCTTTAAGTGGCAGAATAAATTTTTCCGTCCAAAGCGCTTTACTGTTAGTTTTTAAGCCAATCAAGCTTTTCCATTCGGTATTCAAAGTAGTCACTAGCTTTTTCTGGCTCGCCTTTGTGTTTCCGCCTAGTTTTTGAGGAATACCCAAAGGAATTTCTTTCTTATCCCTTAGCACAACTTCAACATTTTTTTCCACGATGCTCCCGTCTGAAAGTTCCGCCACTAATTTATATGTTCCCGCTTTTTGATTCAAATCAATTCCTACCAGGGCGGAAGGTTTGTCTTGATACATAAAAACTCCTTTCTTCTTCCCATTGAATGTTATTTTCTTAACTGACGAAATTTCTGCGCCGTCTATCTGCGCCATAAAAGGGTCGCCTTGTCGGATTTCCGCAGGGAAAATGGATATAGATGCTGTCTGCGCGGAAGCAAGGCTTCCGCAAAATAGGATAATAAGCAATAAAATATATTTAATAATTTTTCTTTTCACTTACCTTATTATATACTACTTATATGGTATACAACATTCACCCGATAATCGTTCATTTTCCGATTGCTCTTCTTTTTCTTTATTCTATTATTAAAATAATCCCTTTCTCAAAATGGTGGTCCAATGTTTCCTGGAAACATATTGAACGCGCGCTTCTTTTTGTGGGCGTGCTTGGCGCCATCGCCGCGCTTTTAACAGGCGATGTGGCGAGGGAACTGGTACAGCCAGACGCAAAACTTACGGATGCGCACGAAACTTTTGCCTATTTGTCTTTCTTTATATACGGCGCGCTTTTAGTCGGGGAACTTATTGCTATTTTTAAATTTAAATATCTTATAGGTCTTAAATCAGAAAAAACTAAAATACTTCTTTTTTTTCTGGAAAGAATTTTTAGCGATAAAATAATTTCCAAACTGCTGGCGTTTATCGGATTCGTAAGCATTATCTTGACCGGCATGCTCGGGGGAGTGATGGTCTACGGTCTCTCCGCCGACCCCTTTGCGGGCGTTGTGTTGAAGATGTTGGGGATTGAATTGTAAAAGAACATTTGCTTTCTCTCTTTTAGCATTATACTATTAAATAATGATTGATTCTTTAGTAAAAAAGAAAATAGAGAAGATTGCCAAAGCGCACGGACTTAACTTGGTCGTCCTCTTTGGTTCAACAGCGCGCGGTACCGAACGAAGAGCGAGCGACATTGATATAGCGGTGTTGTCAAGCAAAATGCCAAATATATCTTTAATAACGGAAGAAATCGGCGATTGTTTTGGAAGGAACGATGTTGAAGTGGCTGATCTTTCCGGCGCTACTCCTTTTTTAATGCGCGCAGTGGCGGAAGACGGCGTTGTCCTTTATGAATCAAGAAAAGATTTCTTTACGGAATGGAAAATTTACGCTCGTAATGTTTGGTTTGATACCGCATGGCTTCGCGCTCGACAAAAACAATCTTTAAAATCGTGGGCGGCAAATTACGAAACAAAAAATGCCTGATATTTTTTCAAAAAAAATTTCCCTGCTCAGTCGTTGTATTTTATAGTATACATATATTATTTGCTGGCAAACACGATCAAAATTTGGTATAATATACTTATGAAATTCAGACAAGCGCTTTTTTGGGATACGAATATCAAAAATATTGACCCCGTACTGCACAAAAGGTACATTATTGAGCGTGTTTTAAAGTTGGGCGATCTTGATGACTATCGCGCAATGCGCAATATGTACTCTACGGAAGATGTAAAAAATGTTATTCTTGAGGAGCGGTCGGATCTTGATCCAAGGTCGATTAATTTTTGGTGCCGTAATTTTGGTATTAAAGAATCAATATGCGAGAAGAAACTCTCAGCGAAAACACAAGAGTTGTTTTGGAAAAGATAACTCCTATTGTAAAACCATTTTACTTGGCTGGGGGGACCGCGCTTGCTCTTTTGCTGGGGCATCGTGTTTCGGTTGATCTTGATTTTTTTAGTCAAAATGCTTTTTCCGTTTCTTCGTTGGCTGAACAGTTAAATAAAATCGGCAACCTAAAAATCGAAGATCAAAGTGAAACTACTTTTAACGGGTCGCTCGACGGAGTCAAAATAAGTTTCTTCAATTACCCATATCCACTTATTTTCCCTTCGAAAGAATATAATGGCGTATCATTGGCAGACGAGCGAGATATAGGAGCAATGAAGATTCAAGCAATATCCGGACGGGGAAGCAAAAAGGATTTTGTGGATCTTTTTGTGTTGCTTAAAAAATATTCTCTGAATGAATTATTAAATTTTTTCCATAAAAAATATGAAAAGTTCAATTATAATCAACTACATATTTTAAAAAGCCTCAGTTATTTTTATGACGCGGATAAGAATCCAGAGCCAGTTTATATTCATCCAATTTCGTGGACAGAAGCCAAAAAGTTTATAAAAGATATTATTGATAAGTATTTAAAATCCGAAAGTTAATCTTTTTAAAGATCATGGAAAAACTTAAATTCGCATTATTCGCAATCGTCACCTTGGGCTTGCTCGGGATTTTTGGCTATTGGGCTGTCACGACTATCCAGTCGGGGACGGAGCATGCCAAAGAACAAAAAATTGAGACGCTGGAAAAAGAAAACGCGGAGCTAAAAAAGGATTTGGAAAAGCTTACTAGCGAGTTCGGCACCGCGCAGGCTAAAATAAAAGAACTTACGCCGGAAGTAAAAAAAGAGCCGGAGGTGGTTGTTTATAAGCATCAGAGCCTGATAGATGAACTGCAAAAGCTCATAGACGGCAAGACTTTGCTTAAGCAGAAGTCCAGCGGTCCGAAAGTGGGCACGGTGCAGAAATTTTTAAATATTTATAACGATACGACAAAGAAGGTAGACAATAGTTACGGTATCGGCACAGCCAAGGTGGTCTCTGATTTTCAAAAAGATGTCGGGTTGAATCCAAACGGAGAATCCGGTTCCAGCACGTTTGTCAAAATGATTGAATGGCTGAAAAAGCAGTAGGGGAATTTTAGAAGATATGCTAGAATAAAGATATGGCAAAAAGAGGCACGACACTTAGTCCGAAAAATAAATCAAGGCATTCGCACAAGACCAAGAAAAGATTGGCGGTAAAGCACGCTATGCTGGCGAAAAAAGTGGCTAGAAGAAAGTAAGTGTTCAACCCTCGGTGTTGAACAATCTCAAAGAAGTTCATTTTAGGAAAATAACGAGTTTAATTGCAAAAAATTATTATTTTTAATATAATGGGTATTATGAATACTTTAACGGCAAGAAAAATGAATAATCAGATTAAGGCTCTGGTTTCCAGCGCCATTTTTGATGTTTTTAATGATCCTGATTTCGGTCTTAAACTTAGCGCTAAAGCTAAAAAAAGATTATCCCTTTCTTCTAAAAATAATAAAACCATTTCATTCAGCCAGATTAAGAAAAAATATCTATAACAATGCCTAATTGGTCTGTAGAATTTACAGAGGAAGCCGACAAAGATCTTTCTGTTTTGGACGGTTCCGTGAGAAAAAGAGTTATTGAGAAAATTGATTGGCTTGAAAATAATTTTAGTGAAGTATCGCCAATTATTCTTACGGCTGATTTTCGCGACTATTTTAAATTAAGAGTGGGTGATTGGCGAGTTTTTTATCAAGTGGATTGGTATAGAAATGTAATTACTATAAAATATATAGAACATCGCAGTAAGGCTTATAAAAAGAAAAGATAAGAATATAATCATCTTAAAGAAAATGAAATCAAACATTTTTATTTTTCACGGGACAGAAGGTTATCCGGAAGAAAACTGGTTTCCTTGGATAAAAGAGAAGCTTGAAGAAAAAAGCTGCAAAGTTTTTGTGCCGCAATTTCCTACGCCACCAATAGTGTCTGCAAAAATATCAGAATGGTTTGAAGTTTTAAATAATTACGAACAATATATTAATGAAGATACGATTTTAATCGGTCATAGCTTGGGCGGAGTTTTTGCTTTGCGAGTTTTAGAAAAATTAAAATATCCAGTCAAAGCAGTTTTTCTAGTTGGTGTGCCGGTCGGGATTAAACCACTTCTTAACTACGACCGAGACATTAGTTTTAGTGGCTTTGATTTTGACTGGGCAATTATTAAACATAAAGCAAGAAATTTCGCAGTCTATCACTCTGACAATGACCCTTATGTATCTTTAGGAAACGGGGAGGAGTTAGCCAAAAAATTAGGAGTTGAACTTACATTTATTCCCAATGCGGGACATTTTAACGAGAGGAGCTATACTAAATTCCCTGACTTATTGAAAAAAATTAAAGAAATTTTATGACAAAAAAATCGTAGCTATATACTTTGATATTTATTTTCAACCTTGGGCTAATCCCTTTTGCGGAAAAATTTGCTATAATATGCCAGATGAGTAAAAAAGTAGCAAAAAAGATAGTCATGGTCAGCGGGGGATTTGACCCTGTGCATATCGGGCATGTGCGAATGTTTGAAGAAGCAAAAAAATTGGGGGATGAGCTTGTGGTGCTTTTAAATAATGACAATTGGCTCCGATTAAAAAAAGGCTATGCTTTTATGCCCGAGCATGAAAGAAAAGAAATTATTGAGGCGTTCAAGGCGGTTGATAGAGTTATTTTGACGAGTCATGAGCCTGATACCAAAGACATAAGCATCAGTAATGACTTGCGAACCATTCGCCCGCATGTTTTCGCTAAAGGGGGAGATAGGCATCCCTCCGGTGTTCCGATTCCGAGTCCGGAAGTTTTAGTTTGCAATGAAATAGGCTGTGAGATAATTTACGATATTGGTCATGGCGGCAAAGTACAGAGTTCTTCCGAGTTAGTGGAAAAAGTAAAAAATAATAAGAAAAAATAAAATGTTGCCTTTAAGTCAATTTTCCAAAAAAGAACTGGAGCCAATCAGAATGATAGTTTTTGATGTTGACGGAGTGCTGGTGCCGCGAGGGACGAAAATAAAACAAGTGGGCAATACCACCACTTTGGAGACTAAAGTAATTCACGAAAAACAAATAGAACAAATAAAGAAAATTTACGAAGCGGGATTTTTGATAAATATTAGTTCCGGCAGGGGTCTCTATATGCTACAGGAAATGTTTCGGGGAATTTTGCCTTTCGTCAGCCTGACTTATGAGAATGGCAGCGCGACATGGTATAAAGGGAAAATCTATCAACATGTAAATAGTTTTGAATATCTGAAAGATGTATTTCCAAAACTAAAAAAAGTATTAGAAAATAATAAAAATGTAAAAGGTTTTGAACCAAAAGAATTTATCATCACGATTCACTGCGCAGAGCAAATAAAAGAAATTGAAGAAATTGTGGCAAAAGAAAAAGGACTGACCACAATCTGGAATGGCGAAGCCTACGATGTTCAGATTAAAGGAGATCAGACGAAAGCTGTCGGACTCCGGCACGTGATGGAGATTTTTAAATTAAAGAAAGACAATGTTATGGCTATCGGAGATAATTACAATGATGCCGAACTTTTGGCAGAGAGTGGAATGCCGATATCAGCAGATAAAAACAGGGTTTCCGGCAAATTCTATGTTCCTCTTGAGGGTGAATTTCTTCCTGCGGACAAGTTAATGCAAAAAATCTTGGAACTTAGCCCCGGTTAAATTTGGTTAAATGGTTTACAAGTTGTATAATTAGGTGAGTATGAAAATACTTGTTGTGAAAAAGCCATGGGGGAAGTTTGAACAATTTACTCACAACGAGCTTGCGACTGTGAAAATTATTTCTGTTGATTCCAATAGTTCACTTTCTCTGCAGTATCACAATCATCGGTCTGAATTTTGGAGAGTTCTTTCCGGGCATCCGATTTTGACCATTGGTGAGAAAAAAATAAACGTAAAACCCGGAGATGAATTTACAATCAAAGAGTTGGAAAAACATCGCATAGAAACCAAAGAAGATTCCACGCAGATTCTGGAAATATCTTGCGGGGATTTTGATGAAAATGATATTATAAGAATAGAGGACAAATATGGTCGCGCTTAAAAAGAAAAAAATAATAAGAAGGGTGGGAGCAAAAAAAGTTGATTCTCTTTCTGGTTCTATCCGTCTGCGCGGTAGAAAAATAATAAAAAAGACCAAAAAAAAGACCAAAGTTTTTGACTTAAAAAAGCCGGCTAAAAAACCGGCGAGAAAAATCATCCATTTTGATTTAAAAAGATCAAAGCAAAATCCGATTATTGAACCGACCCTTCATTCTTATTGGGAATCAAAAGCAACTTTCAATCCGACCGCTCTCTATCATGACGGCAAGGTGCATATTATTTATAGAGCCATCGGGGACAGCGATATTTCGGTATTGGGTTACGCAAAAAGCGATGATGGTTACAGTATTGATAAAGACTCAAAGGATATAGCCTATTATAGTAAACAAAGACCATTAGTTCGAAGAAAAAAATTGTCCAGACTTTCATACATTTCCGGCGGCGGATGGGGTGGCGGATGCGAGGACCCCAGGCTGACGCTTTTGGACGACCAAGTTTATCTGATATATACCGCTTTTGACGGATGGGGTTCCGTGCGAATGGCGATGACTTCCATAAGTTTGGAGGATTTTATATCCAGAAATTGGAATTGGAAAGAGCCGGTTCTCATTTCTCCACCAGGACAAATACACAAAAATTGGGTTCTTTTTCCAGAAAGAATTAAAGGGAAATACGCGATTTTGCACGCCATTTCTCCGACAATCATGATAGATTATTTTGATAGCCTAGACGAACTTGACGGAGAGAATTTTATTCACAGCATTCATCAGGGCAGTGTCTTGTGGGGGTCTCGGGATAAATTGGTGCGCGGGGTGGGACCGGCTCCGATAAAAACAAAATACGGCTGGCTGGTTTTGTATCACAAAATGGAGTCGCATGATTCTCACCGATACAAGCTTTGGGCGATGATTCTGGACGCAAAAGATCCTACTAAAATTTTATATAATTCTCAGCATCCTATTCTTGAACCGGACTTGTGGTATGAAAATGAGGGATACAAAGGAGGAGTGGTGTATTCCTGCGGGGCAGTCGTAAAAGACGGAGAATTATTTGTGTATTATGGCGGCGCCGACAAGGTTTCCTGCGTGGCAACAGCGAATCTAGATGCTTTCTTGGAAGAACTCAAACATTCCAAAGTTTCTATATTAAAAAGTACAAAAATCAAAGCATAATTTATGTTCGTTGTAAAAAGATCTCATCACAATCCAATTCTTTTTCCCGATAAAAATCATTATTGGGAAGCTTCGGCTGTTTTTAATATGAGCGTTATTAAAAACGGAAAAATGTTTTATGGAGTTTATCGCGCTATTTCCGCGACGGACAGAATGCGCAAACCCGAGCAGATTTCAATCATAGGCGTCGGCAAAAGCAAAGACGGCAGGCATTTCGGCGAACGAGAGCAGTTTATCACGCCGCAGGAAGAATGGGAAAAATACGGCTGTGAAGACCCGCGGGTTACTTTTTTTGAGGGGAATTATTATATATTTTATACAGCGCTTTCCAAATATCCGTTTGAGGCGAGCGGAATCAAGGTGGCGATGGCTGTTTCAAAAGATTTAAAAAAAATCAAAGAACGGCATTTGGTAACGCCATTTAATGCGAAAGCCATGACCCTTTTTCCGGAGCGCGTAAATGGAAAAATCACCGTGATTCTTTCAGTCAATACAGATATGCCTCCCGCGAAGATCGGGATAGCGCAGGTAGATAAAATAGAAGAATTATGGAATTCAAAATTTTGGGAGGGTTGGTATAAGGAGATAGACAAGCACGTTATTGATTTTAAAAGGTCTCCCTATGACCACATTGAGGTTGGCGCTACGCCTGTCAAAACTTCTCACGGCTGGATTTTTGTGTATTCGCATATTCAAAATTATTTTGAAAGAAGCAATCTTGACCGCATATTTGGGGTTGAAGCGGTAATTCTGGATTTAAATAATCCGCTTAAAATTCTTGGGCGCACCAGTGGTCCAATGTTCGCTCCCCGCGAATCATACGAACTTTTAGGTCATGTTCCGGATGTAATTTTTCCAACAGGATCAATAATAAAAGAAAATACGCTTTTTATATACTATGGGGCGGCTGATATGACAACCTGCCTTGCTCATGTAAACCTAAACGATCTAATAGGGACGATGACAAGTCCAAGATGGCATTTTAAGCGTTCTTCAAAAAATCCAATCATTACTCCCATTAAAGAACATTTTTGGGAAGGGAAAGCCACCTTCAATCCCGCTGCGCTGAGGATAAAAAATACAACTCATATATTGTATCGCGCGTTTTCCAATGACAACACTTCTTTTATCGGTTATGCGTCAACCAAAGACGGCATCAACATTGATGAGCGGTTGGCGGAGCCTATATATAGCCCCAGAGAGGATTTTGAATCAAAAAAAATCGCCGGAGGAAATTCCGGCTGTGAAGACCCGCGTCTGACTTTAATCGGGAAAACAATTTATATGTGCTACACCGCTTTTGACGGCATTGGTCCGCCCAGAGTCGCCATTACCTCTATTGCCGAGAAAGATTTTCTGCAAAAAAAATGGAAATGGGCAAAGCCTGTTTTAATTACTCCGCCCGGTTTTGACGACAAAGACACCTGTATTTTTCCGGAAAAGGTTAAAGGGCAATATTTTTTTCTGCATCGGGTGGGCAACGAAATATGCGGGGACTATTTGAAGTCTCTTGATTTTACCAAAGAGTCCGTAAAAAAATGCATCAGAATTATCGGACCGCGAATAAACAGCTGGGATAGCTCAAAAGTTGGTATCTCCGCTCCGCCCATAAAAACCAAATCAGGCTGGCTTCTTTTATATCATGGTGTTTCTAAAAGCCACAATACTTATCGTGTCGGGGTAGTCTTGCTAGACCTCAAAGACCCGGCAATAGTGCTTGCCCGCACCACCGACCCCATATTTGCGCCGGAAGAAAAATATGAAAAAGAAGGAATAGTAAACAATGTTGTTTTCCCGTGCGGGATGGCTGTGCAAGACAAACTGCTGTACATTTATTACGGTGGCGCGGACACAGTGGTCGGCGTGGCGACTATTGAGCTGGATGTTATTCTGAAGGTTCTGACGAGGGATGTGGGGAAATAGAAGTGTGCTATAATAGGAAACATGGATGAAATTTCCAAAAATGTTATGGGCAGTGGTCCTAAAATAGATTCTTTAGAAAAAAAATCTATGCGTGATGCTGTTCGTAGTAAGTTTAATGTGATTTCATCTAGAGTAACAAAAAGGGCTAGAGAAGATAAAGAAACATTTAATAGGTTTCAATAAGAGATTTTTGATTTTTTTTCTTCTTTAGAGAAAGAATATCCCAATGTCCGAAAATACCTTATAACGCACATACTTTTTGGAAGTGGTCCAACCATAGATGGTAATTCAGTATATGATGATTTTACAGGGAAACACTCTGTAAAAAAATTTGTGGATGATTTAGAAAAAAAATATCCATAATTATATGCAAATAAATTTAGTGGGTAAAAATATAGAGTTGACGGAGGCTATTAAAAGCTATGTTTCAAAGAGGGTTACCAATTTAGAAAAATTGCTTACTCGGATTGAGGAAAGAGGCGGGAAAGTGATGGCGAATTTTGAGGTGGGGAAGTCTACTAATCATCATAAAGGAGGAGAGGTTTTTCACACTGATTGTTTGATAAAAATAGACGGCAAAGAATTTTACGGCAGCGCCGATAAGGAAGATTTATACGAGGCGATAGATGCCGTGAAAAACAGTCTTTACAACGAGATAAACAAAAACAAAGACCGCAAGCAGACTCTATTCCGCCACGGAGCCTTGAGTGTCAAAAGAATGCTTAAAGGTCTTTCCAAACGGAACCCTTTTACTTCGAAGTAAATTTTAAAAACTCTTCGTATTTTATTTCTTTTTTGCCTTCGGGGAGGATTTTCTTGATTACAAATTTTCCCTCGGTGAGTTCAGCGTCAGTAATTATTATTCTTTTGCTATTTTTAAAGAAAAAAACACGAGGCCAGTGGGTGTAGGCTCGGAATTTATTATATAAAACATTTGGAGGTTCTTCCTCCAAGTTGACTAGCCCGTCCTCTTTTTTGATTTTTTTACAAAATGTCGCTTGTGATTCATCTTGTTTTACCCCTACCGCCTTTGACACCTCCCCCTTAGCAAGGGGGAGGAAGGAGGGGGTCTGTAAAGTTTTTACCAAAAGTTCCCCGCCAATTTTTATCAATCGCTTGCGAAGTTCGAACACTTTTTCGTCGGGAAATACGGAGACTTTTTCCTGCGTGATAATTGCTCCGGAATCTAATTTAAACGCCATTTTTTGAATCGTTACTCCTGTTTCCGTATCTCCGTTTAAGATGGCGGATTCTACGGGGGAGGCCCCGCGATATTTTGGCAAGAGGGAATAGTGGATATTGATTGAGCCGAATTTCGGCATATTTAATATCTTTTCCGGAATTATTTTTCCGTACGCGACGACAACAAATAGGTTATAGCTTCTAGCTTCTAACTCCCTAGTAAATTCTTCATTAAGTTTCTCAGGTTGCAAGTATGGGATGTTGTTTTCTATTGCCCAAATTTTCACAGGCGGGGGAGTAACAATCATTTTGCGTCCTTGTGGTTTATCCGGCGAAGTGATAATGAGTGAAGGCAAGTAGCTATTCTGTTTAAGAATTTCTAAAGTTTCACTGGCAACATCAGGAGTGCCGAAAAATATGAAATTAATATTATTTGTATTCACTTTATAAACTTTATAACTTTTTACTTTATAACTATTTCGGCGTTTCCGCTTTTATATCTTTCGCGTGGTCTGTAAAAAGTATGCCGTCTAGGTGGTCCGTCTCATGCTGAAAAATCTGCGCCAAAAGTCCGGACGCGCCACGGGTAAACTTTCTACCATTTTCGTCATAAGCGGTGATAGTAGCCTTTTTAGAGCGGAAAGTTCTTCCGTAAAGCGGACGGACGGAAAGACAGCCCTCCGGCACCCAATCCTTTTTCCGGGAAAGTTTGGAAATTTTGGGATTGATGAATATAAGATCCTTTGGTATTTCCTCCCTCTCCTTTACAAGGAGAGGATTGGTCTGCCCGCCTTCGCTTCGCTCAGGCGAAAGCGGGCGGGGGTGAGGTGTATTAACAGATTCCTCTCTTTTCTCAGAGAAGCCTGCCTCTAAAACTTTTCCCGACACGATAAAAATCCGCAAAGAATATCCAATCTGTGGCGCGGCGATAGCTACACCGTCGCTTTGGCTTTTTAGAGACTCAGACATTTCTTTCAGAATTTTTTTTATTTTTGCTGTTTGTACAGAGTGGACAGGAACCTCAACGGCTGTCTTACGCAGAACTTTTTCATCTTTTTGTAAAATTTTTTTAGACATTGTATTTTACTCTTTTCTAGAACCTAGTCCCTAGCACCTAATCTATTTCAGTTCCTTTAAGTATTCCAAAAGTTTGCTTAATTTTACGGTATCTTGAGAACGATTGCTCATATCCCGCACTATGACGGAATTATCAAGTGCTTCTTTCACCCCAAAGATAAGCGTGTAGGGAATTGCAAGCTTTTCTGCTATTGCCAATTGCGAACCCAAACTATCTTTTGAAAGCGACTGGGCGATAGGAATATGAGCCTTGCGCAGTATTTCAATCACATTCAAACTTTTTAATTTTGCTTCAGCGCCAAGCTGGATGAAGTATATTTTCGGTTTCTTTAGTATGCGGGGCGCGAGCTTTTTATACCAAGGTGAGGAAACTATTCTATCCACTCCGATAGAAAATCCCGCCGCCGGCACATCTTTTTTTGATCCTATTTGGCGGGCTAAATAATCATAACGTCCTCCTCCGGCAAGCGTTAGCGGCGCGTCGCCTTCCGCGTTTTTTTGTTCGATAATTTCAAAAACCGTACGAGTGTAGTAAGAAAGTCCTCGTACTAAATTTTTATTTATATTGTACTGTATATGCATTTCTTCCAAATACTCCAGCACTTCTTTGAAATGTTTTTTACATAAAGGACACAAAAATGAAACCGAATCTGGAGCTTGCTCGTTCACTTCTTTTGTTTTTTCTTCTTTGGAATCCAGTATGCGGAGCGGATTTGTCTTTAGGCGCTCGCGGTCCACGGAGGGAAGCTGATTTATGTGTTTTCGATAATAACTCGCAAGTTCTTTGATATATGCGCCCCGGCATTCTTTATCGCCGATGGAATTTATATCAATGGATAAATTGCTTGCTCCGGCTTCTTCCAGTATACTTATACAAGTTTTTATCACTACCGCATCCATAATGCTTTTTTCGCTTCCTATTGAATCGCAGTCAAATTGCCAAAATTGTCTATAGCGTCCGCGCTGAGGCTTATCGTGTCTGAAAGATGGTCCGTACTGATACAGCATTACCGGTTGGGGCATAGTTTGCATGCCGTGCTCAATATAAGCGCGCATCATTGGCGCGGTGTGTTCGGGCCGTAGCGCCAAATGATCTCCGCCCTTGGTTTTTAACGTATACATTTCTTTATCTACGATATCTGTGCCGACACCCACTCCGGCAGTAAAAATTTCTTCATTTTCCAACATCGGAGTTTCAAGTGGTTTAAAGCCGTAATAAACCGCCACCTCCTGAGCTTTTTCAAAAAAGCCCTGAAAAGCATAGTATTCTTCATTAAGCAGGTCTCTCATCCCTTTTGGCGATGCCACACTTGATATTTTGTTTTTAGTATTTTTACTCATTTGTTTGTTTATCTTGTTATTTATATTGACCTGGTAATACATCAACTAGATTATTTATCGGCCATAAACGCAGACGCAAAAGCGCTCTGCCTGTCAGCAGATTTCTTTTTACCGCTCCCCAATATCTTGAATCAGAACTGCCGCTTCTGTTGTCGCCCATTACGAAATACTCGTCATTCTTCAAAATCAAACGCGCGTCAATCCCGCCGATATTTTTTACAAAAGTCTGGTTTAATTGGAATCCATTAGGATGTTCTTGGTCGATAATTGTAACTTTATTTTCTCGGCTTTTAACATCAATCGTCTCTCCAGGGAGACCGATGATTCTCTTAATATAAAATTTTGTCGTGTCATTTGGATACCGAAAGACGACAACATCATCTCTCTGCGGATCGCCCATTCTATAAGATATTTTATCTATTATTAAATAATTTCCGTTCTGAAAAGTAGGAACCATAGAATTTCCTGATACCACATATGAGCTAAATATAAACCAGCGGATAGGTAAAACAATAATCAGCGCCAATGCCACAAAACGCACAAGTTCCCAAAACGATTGCCACTTTGTTTTTTTTGGTTCCACCAAAACAGTATAACACAAAAAAAACTTGACATTGCGCAGTAATTATATGTTACTATATAATCATGAAATTAGTTGTTGGCTTAGGCAATCCGGGCAAAGAGTACGAAAATACCAGGCATAATACCGGGCGTATTTTAGTTGGGCTGATAGAAAAAAAACTAGAAGATAGCAAGATAAAATTTATTACACCGGATAATTTTATGAATAACTCCGGTAAAGCAGTAGTGCCTTTGGTAAAAACCAAAAAAGATTTGAAGAATCTCGTCGTCATTTATGACGATATTGATTTACCACTCGGCAAGATAAAAATTTCTTTCAATCGCTCTTCCGGCGGACACAACGGTTTAGGCTCGGTAATTAAAGCTCTTAAATCAGAAGAATTTTTGCGCATTCGCATCGGCATTTCTCCCGCCACCCCGAAGGGCGTGGTAAAGAAACCAAAAGGGGAGAAAGCAGTATTAAATTTCCTGCTCGGCGAATATAACAAATTAGAACTGGAAACAATCAAAAAACTGAGCAAGACTGTCGCCGAAGCTGTCGAAACAATCTTTGCCGAAGGCAAAGACAAGGCTATGAGTTTGTATAACTAAAATATTATGAAACAAGGACCACCACAAAATTCTCCGACTCCTGAATCGGGACCAAAAATTCTGAGTTTTGAAGAATTTAGCGACCGTACATTAGATGCTCCCAGTACCATACCTAGGTATAATAATTTTTTTATGTTTTTTTCGTCGGGAGTGGGTAAAATTTATCGACAGCAGAAATGTTACAAAAAATTTTTATCAGAACATCCAGATAAGGCTATGTCGTTATGCGATAAACTACAAAGCTGCAATTACACTTCAGAGTCTTTAAAGCCTCTTGATAGAGAACTTTATGAAGCCTACAAAATAATGCGCAGTTATGGTATCTCAGACAAAGACCTTTTTTCTTGATTTATTGTGTATTCTTTTCGTTTAAATCTATTCAGCAATAACAAACGGTCGTACACTATTGCTGTTTCAGGATAAACCAAATTTCTTCATTAAATGCAGTTCGTTGTCTACACTGTCAGCCAAAATAAATCGTACATGTTTTTTTGCATTATAAAATTCCAAAATAAATTCTATCTCTCTGTCGCAAGAATAAGGATATACAAATACCGATTTCTGAAGTTCAACAAGACCTATTTCTCTAAAATGTATTCGGAGAGAATCTCTTAACCTTCTCAATTTCTCCGGAATATCAAACATAACTATACGCCATTTTTTGTCCCAGTTTTTTGGTTTTTTGATTTCTATTTTATCTATATTAAATCGTAGGGCTTTTCGTTTTCCATTTTCGCTTAAGATCAAAGTTGTCGTACCATCTTTATTATCTTTTTCTTGAACTAAGTTAGAGGTATAAAGAGAATTAATTGCTCTTTGTAGGGCTTGGCGATTTATTTTTTCCCATTCTTTTGGAATTTGTTTCAGAATCCACCAATGTTTCTTAGGTGATTGAGTCAGACCGAGCGCTAAACCAGCGAGCAAAAGCAAAAGGATTTTCTTTTTTAAATTTCCCATTCTCGGGTCATTATGTCCCATATCTCTATTATAGCATTAATAAACGGTCGTACACTATTGCTGTCTATACTTAAGACTGAATTTATTTTTCTAAACCTCTTTCACTGCTTCGATAATGATGCTTTTTTCGCCGTTTCTGAGAGAGACTTTGCCGGAAAGGGCTATGCATTTTTCGGCGACTAAAATATCAATTGACTCTTTGAAGATGGAAGGGAAGCAGACGGCCTCGATGGAGCCGGTTAAGTCAGCAATTTTAAGGAATGCCATTCTTTCATTGTTTTTTGTCACCACTTGTCTGGCGCTTTCTATTATTCCGGCGATAGTTATCTGAATTCCGTTGCCGACCTCTTCTTTTATTTTTTTAATGTTCATATTCCGGCTTTCCAGTTTCTCACGGAGGCGATCCAGCGGATGCCCGGAAATATAAAGTCCCAATAATTCCTTTTCCCAAAGCAGTTTTTCCGCTTGTGTGGCTTCTTTACCTCCCTGCAATTTAAATTCCGGAGCTTTTACTTCCGTTTTTCCGCCAAACAGCGAAATTTGATTTTTATTCTGTTTGTTTCCCTCGTGATTGTATTCAAGCATGGCTTCCAGATTTGAAAGCAATATGCCGCGGTCGCTCCATTCGTCCATACAGCCGGATTTGAACAACGCTTCCATAGACTTTTTATTTAAATTTTTATGCTTGATTCTGTCTAGAAAGTCGCTGATTGATTTGAATTTATCTCGCTCTTTGCGTTCTTTGATTATGGCGTCTGCAATGTCTGTTCCCAGATTTTTTATTGTGTAAAATCCGAATCTTATCTTTCCTCGGCTCGCCGTAACCTCTGGTGTAGGCGGCTCATTTCCATTTTGATAGTCTACTACCGTAAATCCGCCGTAGCTTTCGTTGATATGCGGAGGCAAAACAGGGATATTCATATTTTTGCACTCCTCAATTATTTCGGCGATTTTTTCTATATCGCCGGATTCCGCGGTTAGTATTGAAGCCATGTATTCTACAGGATAATTCGCTTTCATATATGCCGTCTGATAGGCGACTTTGCCGTAGGAAGCCGCATGCGCTTTGTTGAATCCGTAAGCTTGGAAAGGCTCGAAAAGTTTCCAGAGTTTCTCGGCGAATTCCGGAGTTTGTCCGTTCTCAATAATCCCTTTAGTGAATTTTTCCCTCTGCGCCGCCATTTCCGCGGGTATTTTCTTGCCGACAGCCTTACGAAAAGCGTCAGCTTCTTCCCAGTTGTAGCCAGCGAGTTCTATTGCCGAGAAAAGAAGGTCGTCTTGATAAACTATTAGCCCATAGGATTCTCCCAAATATTTTTTCATTCGGGGATCTAAATATTTTACGAGTTTTGGATTGTGTTTGCGCTTGATGTATTCCGGAATTGTTTCCATCGGTCCCGGGCGATAGAGAGCGACCATCGCATTAATGTCGTGGATAGAAGTAGGCTTCAATTCTTTTAGATACCTGGTCATGCCAGAGCCGTTCAGCTGGAAGAGTCCCTCTGTTTGGCCGGAAGCCAGCAGTTCAAAAGTTTTTTTGTCATCAACGGGAACATTATCTATATCTATATTTATATTGTAAAATTTTTTAACTAAATTTACGCTATCGGACAAGATGGATAAGTTTCTGATGCCGAGGAAATCAAACTTTAAAAGTCCTGCCATCTCCACGCTGTACATGTCATATTGAGTGATTATTTTATTTTCTCCTTTTGGGTCGTATTGAAGCGGAACATATTCCACAAGCGGAAGCGGAGAAATGACGACTCCGGCGGCATGGACGGAAATATGCCGGACGCACCCTTCCAATTTTTTTGCCAAGTCTATTATTTGCTTGGTGTCTTTTTCCGTTTTATAGGCTTGCGTGAGTTCCGGCACTATTTCCATAGCATGGTCAATAGTCATTGGCATGCCTTGGGAGCCCATTGGAATCATTTTGGAAAGCCGGTCGCCAATAGTATACGGAAAGCCGAGCGCGCGGGCGACATCTTTGACCGCTCCGCGCGCCATCATCGTGCCAAAAGTTCCGATTTGCGCGACCTTGTTTTCTCCATATTTCTTTTTGACATATTCAATCATTTCATCCCGCCGGTTATCCGCAAAATCCATATCTATATCCGGAGCCGATGGGCGGAAAGGATTTAGAAATCTTTCAAAGGGCAGTTTATATTCTATCGGGTTGATATTTGTAATGCCTAAAAGATAAGTTGCCATTGATCCTGCGACCGAGCCTCTGATTGCGGTTAAGATACTGTTTTCTTTCGCAAATCGCAAAAGGTCGCCAACCACGAGAAAGTATGGAGCGTAGCCTTTATCTTTAATTATTTTTAGTTCATATTCCACGCGCTCTTTTATTTCCGGAGTTTTTTTTAAATTTAATCTTTCAAAACCCGCATAAGTTAGTTCACGCAGTTTTTCATCATAATTTTTCCCCTCAGGTATTTTAAAATCAGGGAAAACCCATTTACTAAGCTCCAATTCCAGATTGCACATATCTGCCACTTTCATGGTATTAGTAACGGCTTCCGGAATATCTTTAAACGCTTCAAAAGCTTTTTCAGTATCAATAAAAGAAAAATCATCATTGGAAAATTCAAATTTCGCGCCGTCCTTCACATCACCTTGTGTATTTATTTGGAGCAAAGTATGATGCGCGTCATGGTCATCACTGCAGGGATAGTGCGAGTCCTGCGTTCCGACAATCATAATATTATGTTTTTTTGCGAGTTCTATTAATGCCTCTCGCACATTTTTATCGTTTTCTATCGAAGGGTGGCATTGAATTTCTATGAAATAATTTTCTTTGCCGAAAATATTCTGATACTCGCGCACGAGCTCATCTGCTTTTTTCATATCGCCTCTCATTACCGTCTGGGACAATTCTCCGCCCAGACAGCCGGATAAAGCGATGATGCCTCCGGCATATTTTCTCAGTATTTCTTTATCCATTCGCGGCTTGTAATAATATCCTTCAAGGTTCGCAATAGTCACTAATTTTATTAAATTTTTATACCCTTCTAAATTTTTTGCGAGCAGGGTGAGGTGATAATATCTTTTTGTTCCTCCGGCTTCTGTGGTTCTGTCTTTTCGCGAACCAGCAGTCATATAGGCTTCCACCCCGATAATGGGTTTGATGCCTTCTTTTTTAGCCAGCTTGTAAAATTCTATCGCGCTGTACATGTTGCCATGATCGGTGATAGCCATAGCGGGCATGTTGAATTTCTTTGCCAATTTCACCAAATCTTCAAGCTTCGAAAGCCCGTCCAA
>MFTJ01000060.1:0-1108 GCA_001786805.1 Candidatus Nomurabacteria bacterium RIFCSPHIGHO2_01_FULL_39_10
TATCAGTCATTTGTTAACACTGCCTAAATTGACTCATTACGTTCAATGAAACCTGTACCTGTTATTCCGGTAGAAACTACTGGTTTAGGAATCGGAGGTATGTATACTGCTGATGAATTAACATATGTACAATCAGTTAAACCAATGACAGTTGAGGAAATAAATAATTGTCCGAAAGTTTGTGCGAATTATTTAACAACATCTAACGTTTTACCATTAGAGAACTTTGCAAAATAGGGATTTTGTGTAACGAAAACTCGCCTACTCGGGCTAGGGTCACTGCGGTTCTCAAGTTTCCTTGCGGAAACTATCCGCGGGCTAAAGCCCGCGGCTTTACGCCCTCGCTACATTGGCGAGTTTTCGGAACATAAAATCAGCGTAGACGAGCGATTCGCTCGAAATGTGCGCATTTCGGCGTGCCGGAAAAGTCGTTGCTTTTCCCAGCACATCCTCAACCTCTAAGGTTGAGGCTTTCTCGCTGATTTTATGTAAAAAAAGTGATAATAACAACAAAATCACGGCTATTGCAAAGTCTCTTTGAGAAGTTTGATAAGAAAAGATAAATTATTCAAACTTCTCATTAGATGAGTCAATAAAGCAATAAATTATTCGTATTTGTTTAACACTTTTTTATGTTCCACAACCTGCTGAAGTGGCAGAGCCGCCTTGGGTGGCAAAACCGAAGCCAGGGGAGGGATTGCCTACCGAAGCTAGATCCATTTGACATTCGGATGGTTTGTTGTCAAAGGCGTTACAGATGGCGCTCAGAAGACTTTGGGCGTCTCGACCGGTGTCGATCTGTTCGCCGTTAATGACTAGAGTAGGGGAACCTTGTATACCATATTTTTTGTTTTCGGTGTCGTGTACTTTAAATGGGGGGAAGCTGCCACTCCAACTGGTTTTCTGAGGGTCATCAAAAAGAGCGGTTACTTTGTATTGGGTATCAGTTTGACTTATACAACTGGAAAGATCTTTTTCCGTAAGACCAATAGAGGTGAGGGCTTGTTGAGAATTTCCTTCTTCTAAAAATGTACTGAGGTAGGTAAGATATTTAGGGTTATGTTCTTTTTGGATGCAATATTGCCGCAGTTGTTCATCTAATTCTTTT
>MFTJ01000060.1:1117-4649 GCA_001786805.1 Candidatus Nomurabacteria bacterium RIFCSPHIGHO2_01_FULL_39_10
ATGGCGTAATTGACGAATTTGACTTGGAAATCAATTTTGTCTCCGAGTTCTTTTATGACCGGAATTATACCTTTTTCTATCTGTGTTCCATATGGACAATGGGACATGACGAATAATTCTACGATTGGTTTAGAGGATTTTTGAAGATTGGCAGGGGCTTTAGGAGTGTTTGTTGTTTGCGGTGCAGCAGTTAAGTCAATGGCTTGCGGAAACAATAATTTGCCGTCTTTAGTTACATAAGAATCCATTTCTTTTCCGTCGATGTTTAATTTAATATTGTATAAGCCATTTGATTCGGTTACTCCGGTTACGGCGGCGGTGGCTTGGCCTTGCAGAATGTTTTTATTGAGATATTCGATGGTTTGGTCAGCTACAGCGTTGCCGGTTAGACTATTGGATGTTACAGCGGAAAAATTTCCGATGGCAAAGGAACTGAGTAATAAAACGGTTAAAATCGCAGAAGTGATCTGCCAGAGACGAATGTTATTTATTTTTTTATTTTCTTGAGTTATTGATTCCATAGATATTTACCTCTTTTAATTGATTCAAGTTGTACGAGATGGCAAAAAAGGATTATTAAATAGGTATGGGAACAATCATAGAACAACTATTTAGTTCTAGATGAAATGAATAATTAGATTAAAAATTATTTCTCGAATGCTTTGACAAAACGATCGACAACAGTATCAATGAAACTTTCTTTATAGGTTATAAGAACTTTAATTATTTCTGTTTCGTCTTTCAATCGATAGAATTTGCGCTTGTCTTTTTCAGATGAAACGAGAATATTCTTTTCGGTTAATTGGGTGAGATACCAGGTTACAGAAGAGGGGGAGATTTGGAGATAGGTTGTAATATCTTTATGGGTGAGATTTTGTTCTTCTAATAATTTTAGAATGATGGCGCGAAAATTCTTTTGGCGCAAGATGCCGAGAATGTTGCGTTCGTGGTCGTTCAAACCGAGAGGATAGAATCGTTTATGGGCAGTTGATTTTTCTACTTTGATCAGATTATTTTTTTCAAGATAATTGAGATGATAATCGAGGTTGCCGATGGCAAGGTTATTCAGGCGCTGTAATTCGCGAAAATGCAAGCCGGGAAATTTTTCGATTGTGAGATATATTTTTTTTCTCACATCCAAGAGCAAAGTTTCTTTTTCAGGTTTAAAGTAGTCTCTAATCATTTGAATATGCCGATGGCAAAGAGAGCGAGGATTATTAAATCAAGAAAATGGGTAAGCATCATCAATGGATCGGTGCCAAAAGCAATGATGTTAATTGCTAATATTGTTTCTTTGATGGAAAATACCAGAAATGCGCCGCAGATGTACATGAATTTGGTTCTTTTTGTTCGAGTGTACGCGAACAGTGAGGCGATAAATAATATTCCTGCTAATAAGGCAATGATGATATGCATTATATTGTGACCTATAGCAATTAATATCATGGTTTACCTCTTATACAAATAAATTATGTTATGATATAAATAGGGAGTATAAATATGTTTGTATGTTTAATCTTAAATCATGTTGTTTAATGGCTTTTGAGAGAGAAAGAGAGAGGAGTTAGCTACAATTTACTTTTTGCTTTGAGCTTGATATGTTTCTCCTTTCTCAACAATTGTATAGCCTTGTTTTGGAATGTTGCAGAGGTGATAATCTGTTTCGGATAATTTTTTGTTGATGCGATGCAAGGCGCTACGAATACTTTTATCCGTTTCTGCTTCTCCGCCTTCTTTTTTATAGTGTGTAAATAATTCTTTGATTTCAACGCATCGGCCACGATGAGAGTGGAGGTAATCAAATAATAAATATTCGGTGGGAGATAATATTTCAGCAATTGGAAGTTTCGTGTTTGAAGATTGATTATTTTCATCATACCCAATGATATAATCATAATGGCCATCTCCGTGAGCTATTTGTATCTGTGCGTCTTTATGTTCTTTCAAGAATCCATTCACTCGTCCTTCTAAATCGTCGACAAACGGATAATCGGTTGAACGAAAAATTTTGATTTGCATGTTGATGTTTGCTTTAAAATACTATTTTATAAGCTTTTGTGTGATGAGGAATAAAAAAGATAATTTTTTGTTACTTGTTTGGAATGGATAAGAGATGATTTAATCCACTAACTTATCTAATCCTTCATAGCCAATGTCTTTGAAGAAAGAAGTGAGAAGACCGGTGCCAAGTAGTTCCGGTTTGATACGTATTGAACGGATGTCGCGGCGATTAACAGAGATGCTTAAATCTATTCGTGATTGATTGTTTATAGTATGAGAATAATAATATCCACGATGGGTTTCAATGTATTCAGCGTTAATTTTGCCGATATCAGAGGTGAAACGATATTGACCATCAAGATTATTCCAGGTTCCAGTGATAGGAAGGGGTAATTTAGGATGGAATTCTATGGCGATTTTTTCTAGGTGATGATGAATTATATGGTTTTGAGGCAGGCGTGGGGTTTTATATAACCAATGGAGAATGCAAAGGCCGTTTTCTTCTGCAGAAAGTGGTTGATGATGTTGGGCAGTATAGGTTAAGAATCGGGGATCTAATACATTACCGCGATTGGCGTGTTTACTTAAGCCGGGTGCGATAATATAAGATTCACTGCTGTATTCGTGAAATGAAATGCGCTTGGCTTGAAATTGTTGTATAAGAAATTGTTGAATTTCTTGTTGTTCAAGAGGTGTATTATGTTTTAATGTGAATTGATATTGGTCTGCTACTTTTTTGAGAATTTCTTCGAAGGTCATGAATTTGCGAGGGAAGAATTTATTTATAAAGATTGTTGAAGATGGGTCTTTAGGACGTTAATATGTTTCTATTTTTAATCCTTTGATTCGTTTAAAGTGTTTGGTGTTTCTTGTCAAAAGGGGTTCGTTGTGGTGAAGGGCGATTCCGGCTATCATGCAGTCGCCTTCTTCAATTATTTCACCGCGGCGTTCTAATTGAGCAAAAATAATGCCGGCTTTTTTGGCGCTTTCCACATCAAATTGCAGCAGACCTTGCGAATTTAGAAATTGTTCCATACGATTTCTTTTTATTGGATTCTGGAGGTCTTCTAAGCCTTGCCAGAGTTCGAAAACGGTGATAGTTGTGGTACGCATAGGCTGGCTTGTTTTATCTAATTCTTGGGCTTTAATGATGGCTTCAGGCTTATTTTTAAAGAGGTCAATGAGAAATGAAGTATCAAGAATCATTCTTGCAACTCCTGGCGTATATGTAATAATTTTTGTCTTGATTTTGCACGCATGTTTTTTATGCGTTGTTCAATTCGATCAGCTTCTTGTTCACTGAGAATTCCCGCCATGGAGAGTAAACTTACTTTATTAGTTATGCGATTGATAACTTCGCTAAAACTTTCATTTTCTTCTTTAGTTGCAGCTAAGCGTTCATAGGCGTCTTCGGTTATAGTTAAGGTTTTTGTTGCCATACACGTACATACACGTACGTGTAGTATATAAATGTTGCGGAGGAATTTTCTTGATTAGATCATAAACTTAAAATTGCATCTTATTTTTGGTC
>MFTJ01000060.1:4679-9711 GCA_001786805.1 Candidatus Nomurabacteria bacterium RIFCSPHIGHO2_01_FULL_39_10
GTTAAAATGGCACGAGAAATAGTATATTTAGAACATGACTCTTATCAATTTAAGTTTGGATTAGAGGATTTTGGATTGTATGGGAATGTGAGCGTTATTGAAACGGAGCATGATTATAGGCAGCACATTGATAGTCTTGTTCAGGGTAAAGGTTTATGGCCGTCATTAGTTATTTTAGATTGGAGAGTGCCGTGGACTAAACCTGCTCGTGAAATGGTTCCTGCACCAGAGGATGTAAAGAGTGATGGTTATTTTGAAAATGCGGGAGCGCGTTGCTTGGGTTATTTACGAAAAGCGGAGTTGGCTGTGGGACGAGTGACGCCGGTGCTGTTTTATTCTGTACTTGAACAAGAAGATATTTTTGGGAAGTTGGCAGAGCGAGGGTATACACCGCAACAAGGGAAGTTTGATTATTTGAGTAAAGATGTTGATGATTGGAAGTCTAAATCTTTGAATGATGTTGTTTTAGGGTTGCTGCGAAATTAATTTCTAAACATATTAGCATACAACTCAAAAAGAGGGTATCTGCTGTGATGTTGTACATTATCAAGATATAACGCAGTAGCTAGTTCGTCAAATATTTTATCTGGGTCAATGATTTTAAGTTTACGCAGTCTATGTTCTGCGAGCTGAAACCATGGGCTACTATATCTTTTTAAGTATTCTTTTTGATAATATTCCATATTTTTTATTTTTATTTGTTCGATTCGTGATTCATATTTTTCGCGTTGAGGGGTGTTTGGTTTTGGTTCAAAGACGCCCCATTCTTGTTCAAGCCGTTCAATGAATTGGCTTTTTTGTTCACCTTGTAACTGGGCGTGATCGCAAATTATGCCAGCACCGATATCTTCATATTCCTGCTCTTCACTTTCATAAAAATTGCAGGTATTATCTGGATTCGTTCTACTTAGAAATATACATGTGTCTAAAGGATAGAGATCATCACTACAATCGATATTAAAATAACTATCCAGCAAATGGAGTCTCCTATTTGGTTCTTGTTTGGGTGTGAGTCTGAGAAGATTAGAACGAAAATGCTCGAATGCGTAGGGTAATTCAAGGAGGTGTTTGGGCGGTAAACTATTATTGCTGTATATACTTTCTAGCGGATAAAAGATGTTATGTTTTTCATCGGTGATATATTCTTTTCCGTCGGTTGTTTTGTAGAGTCGAATGGTGTCTTGAGCGGGTGTGAGTTGGGGAAGGGGTGTTGGGAACATGTTTTGGAAAAAGAGGTTATTTTTGAGGAAACATTCGAAAATAAAGATTTAAAAAATTAAATTGAGGTTTCATTCTTTGTATCTCATCTAAATATTGGTGTTCAGCAAATGCATCGAGGTAGGCATCGACGTTATGTTTATTTATTTTTGATGTGGATATATTCTGTTCTGATTGTAAGTAATGTTCTCTTGATGGTAAATTATTTATTTTATATTGGGAAATGGCTTGTTGATATGCCTCCCATCGTGGTGAATTTTCTTTTGGACGAAATACGCCCCATTGTTCTTCCAATTGTTTGATAAATTCTGTTTTTTTATCTCCAGAAAGTTCGGTTACGTAGAGGATTCTCAGAGTATCATTTAATAGCTGTCCATCTTTTTCTTCATGAAAAGAGTACATGTCTGTTACTTCTGGATGTGGCTGTGGTCCTACAGGAGTTCCTACTGGATATACTTTAGTATTTACTTCTCCCCAACGATTTATCCATATATCTCCTTTAGGCTCAGGATTTATTTGACAAAGATGATAGGGAAGAATGTCGTAGTTTTCACCAGGAAGCATATTTGCAGGGGAAGTCTTTGTTTCAAAAAAATGGGGGCGACCGGTGACAGGGTGACCAGCTGGACCATATCTTAATGGATAAAAAATATTATGTTCTCCGTCGGTAATAAAATTCATACCAGTGGTGGCATAGAGACGAACTCTTTCAGGGCTAGGGATTTCTTTTGACATGGGATTTTCTGTTGTATTTATTTTTTGATGGGGTAAAATGGCAATAGTTTATTTATAAGCATTATGGAAATATGTATTTTAGAGTGATATCTCTTTTACCATATATGGGCCTTCTTTGTAATATCCAATTTTTTTGTAGTATTCTCTGACGCCAACTCCTGAGATGACGACGATTTTGTTCTTTTGATGTTGTTGTGCGATTTCTTCGGCTTTTTGCATTAATTTTTTTCCCCAGCCTTTGTGCTGGACCATGCCTTCATCACCAATGGCAGTGGCAGTGCCGTAGACATGGAGTTCGCGGATTAATGCGGATTGTGCGGTGATTTCTTCGCGGAGGAATTGGGAGGGAAATCTGAGGCGGCAGAAGCCGATGAGGATGTCATTTTTTGGATCTTCTGCGGAGATGAAAAATTCGGTGCCGTTGGAGGCTTGGTATTCGTTTACTTTGATTATGATGTTGTCCCAATTAACATCTTTGCCTTGGGGTTCACGACAGCGGATGCATCTGCAAGTAGGGTTGTATTTTTGGAAGATGTATTGGCGGAAATTGGTGAGTGCGACGCCGGCGGTCCAATATTTTGTTGGTACGTCGCGTTGGATGCGTTGGATGCGGCAGTATTCGGGGACGTTTTTTTTCCATTCGACGATTATTTCAGCGGCTTGGTCTGTGGTTAGAGGGGTGAATTTGCCTTGCTGATGCTGATAATGAAGAGGAGTGCCGGGGGCGACCATACAGGGATAGATTTTAATCATATCTGGCTTATAGCCTTGATCGGTGAAGAGTTGATTCATGCCGGCGATGTCGCGTTCTTTATCGGTGAGTGGAAGTCCAGGCATATAATGGAAGTTTATTTTGAAGCCGAGGTCGCGTAAGATTTGTATTGACTTTTTGGAGTCGTCTGCGGTGTGGCCGCGATGGGTGATTTTGAGGACGTCATCGTAGACGGATTCTATTCCTAATTCTACGCGAGTACAGCCTTGGTTGAGCATACGATTGCCATGTTCGAGAAATCCCCAGTCTGGTTTTGTTTCAATGCAAAGAGCGACGCATCTTATGTTTGAGGTTTCGTTCTTTTGTTGTTCTTGTTCTATGGTGGAGGTTGTTTGGGATTTTAGTTGGAGGATTCTCTGCTGCACTCTTTTTGTTCGTTCTTCATCATGTATATCTCCTGGCAATTCAAAAAATTCTTTAAATTCTAGAAATTTAAACTCATTATGTTCATCAAAAAAAAAGGTAGAAAAATCATTCATCCCTTTGAAAATGCCTAAGATAAATTCATTTTGATATTCAAGAGAGGTGGCTGGAAATGTTCCCCCCATAATAATAATTTCGATTTTATCAAAACTATGACCCATAATTACGTATTGTTCTAAACGATTAAATGTGATGAGATAAGGATCATATTGATTACGCATGGCGCGCATGGTTGCGGGTTCGTGACCTGTATAGGATTGAGGGACGTCACCCCAAGGGGAACCAATGCCGCCAACACAAAAAGTACATTTGCCATGTGGACAGCGAGAAGGCGCGGTCATGATGGCGACAGGAGAAACACCTGAAATAGTTCTTGTTGGTTTTGTAAGCAGGATTTTTTGATATTCTTTTATTTTTTCAATAGGTAACGACATTAAAATTTCGATATTGGTGGGAGATTTTTCTAAACCGTATTTTTTGGCAAGTTCACGTTTTATTTTGTTGAGATCTTCTTGTGTCTTAATCAAATCTTTCTTTATGCGTTCGGTTATTTCGGTGATGATTGTTTGATTGTTCATTTTTTTATTTCAGTTATAATTTGTGTGGTGGTGATTTCTTCCCAGTTATCTTTAAAATTACTAAAGATAATATGGCAGTTTACTTTACTAAATTCAGGAATAAGTTTAGTTATATGGCTATATTCTTTCCATCTTTCATGTATTATTATAAAACCTATTGTGTCTTTTTTTCCAGAAAGAAATGAATTAACACAGTTATGATAGGCTTCTAAAAAATGGGCTCGAACTATTCCACCAAGACCTGCGTGCTTAAAATTTAAATAATTATTTTTTCCAGGAATTGTTTGTGTTATTTCAATTACAATACGTTTATTTGCATATATAAATTCTAGATCGTGATCAAATGATTTTGGAGTCATAATTCTTGTGGGTATGTTGAATCCTTTTTCTTCTAGCTTTCTTGCTAATATAGCTGCGTCCTGATCAGGATATAAAGAATATATATCAAGATTAAACTGAGAAGGAAATAATTTAACTTGAACTGGAAAGCTTAGTTTATGTTCTTTATTCATTAATTTTGAGCGTTCTTCTACTGTCAGTAAATTTATACCAGAAATACATGTAACTATTTCTTTTTTTCTAATGGTTAAAATGTTTCCTTCTAGTACTTTATGGATAATAAAAAAATTATCTTCTTTCGTTACTTTTACTTTAATGGGTTTTTGGCTAATTAATTGGTTACAGAGCATGCGAGAGTTTGCCATAAGATAATAAGTACCGTTGCTTGGTCTATATCTTATGTATCCTGTAAGTATTGCTTCTTTTGGATTAGGTTGAGGTTTATTTTCCATTTGTTTTGAGTTGTTCAATGATTTCTTGGTAAAAGTCGGGCATGGTACTTGTCGCATTATTTGTCATGGTACTTAGAATTTAGGGGGATTTTTTATAAGGGTTTTGGGGTTATTTTATTTGTTCATATTTTCTTTCCAATTACACATTCGAGTGTTGCAACTTCGGTACAGGATGGTTCGATTACAGATGCGATTTTGGGGAATTTTGGTTGTAGTCGTTGATGGAGTTGGTATTGCGGCCATTGGGTATAGAGACAACTGCCAAAATTAATAGTTCCTTGATTTTGTTCAAAGACATATGTCTTGGGATATTGTTGTATTTGTTGATTTGTTCTTTTACCTTGCCAATGCGCGGAGATTTTGTTGTATTCGATTGATTTGGCAGAGAAATGTTTTTGAAGAGAATGTTGTAATTTGGTGTGGAAATAGTGGTTTGTATCAAGTTTTTTTGCGTGTTGTTCAAACAAAGTTAAATAGTCGATTACACCATCGAAATCGCAGTTATATTTCTGTTT
>MFTJ01000061.1 GCA_001786805.1 Candidatus Nomurabacteria bacterium RIFCSPHIGHO2_01_FULL_39_10
CGGTGTGTTTGATCCTCTTATGACCGCCTATCCGGACCAGAAATGGATCGCTATGTGGGAAACAGATCGCGGCTGTCCTTATCAGTGCACATATTGCGACTGGGGCGGCGCCATTGAAGATAAGGTGAGTCCATTTGTACTTGAGAGAGTTAAGCAGGAAGCTTGGTGGTTCGGCGAACACAAGATTCCGTATGTATTCTGCGCCAACGCAAATTTTGGAATATTAAAGCAAGATGTGGATATAGCAAAATGCTTAGCTGAAGTTAAAAGAGCTACCGGTTTTCCCGAGGGAATCTCGGTTCAAAATTCCAAAAACCCCAAAGCCCATACCCTTGAAGCTTTGGAAATATTAGAAAAAGCAGGCCTGAATAAAGCTACGGTTATGTCTATTCAGTCTAAAAATCGTGAGACCCTTAAAGCTGTTCGCCGAGAAAATATGAGGACCGAAGAATATCAGGGAATTCAAAAACGCTTGAGGACTCAGGGAGTTTTTACGATGACCGATTATATTATCCCCATGCCCATAGAAACCTATGAAAGTGTCCTGGATGGAGTCTCTGAAATCATTACCGACGGCCAATATGACCGAATCCAGTTTAATAATCTTTCCAGACTGCCTAACGCTGAAATGGGAGATCCGGAATATCTCGAAGCATACGGAATGGAAATAATACGTACTAAAATTGTTAATTATCACGGCAAAAAAAATGATTCTATAAGCGGAGTAGAAGAATATCAACAGCTGGTCATCGCCACTAATACTATGCCCAGAGAAGAATGGGTCAAAACCAGGTCTTTTTGTCATTTAGTCAGCCTGCTCTTTTTTGACAAACTTCTGCAAATACCAATTATCACTCTATGCGAAATTTACCAAATACCTTACCGTCGAATATGGGAAAAAATCATGGATAAAGTCCACCAGCCCAAAGAATTTCCCATTTTTTCGGAAATATTCAGCTTTCTCGAAAAACATGCCCGAGACATGCAAAACGGCATCCAAGAAGAAATGTCACACTCACCAGAATGGCTGGATATTTGGTGGTATCCCGATGAATATATCTTCATACAGCTTTGTCGAGAAAATAAACTGGCAGATTTCTATAAAGAATCCGAGAAACTTCTGGAGAGCTGCCTTGAATCATCCGAATCTGCCGATATCTTATCTGACTCGATCAAATTAAATCAGGCGCTTATTAAACTACCCTTCCGGGTAAGCGATCTTGAGCTCACTCTGTCTTGCAATATCTGGGAGTTTTATAAAGCTATCATGGTCGGAGAAATGATATCGATCGTAAAGGGTGACCATAAATACATAATTGACCGAACTACCAAAACCTCATCGGCCAATACAAACGCCCGATGGGATTCCTGGGAAGAGTGGTATGAAAGAATGGTCTGGTGGTGCAACCGCCGAGGTGCATATCTTTACGGCAACATCAATCCGCATAAAGAGCTAGCCGGACATCACTAAATCAACCAGCCCTATTTAAATAGGGCTTTTTTTTATTTTTACTATCGAGGAGCCAGGTGGAAGCTGGCTTCCATCTGATCCGAGTGAAGAAAAAAGAGTGAATACTTCGCTGCTCGCGGTGAAATATTCATTTTTTGACGGACGACCTTCTTTATATTAAAGTAGCTAAAGTTACTTTACATTACTAAAGGAAAAGCCGTGCCTGAAGAAAAACGCCTGGACGTCCTTTTTGTAGTCCCGAGCAATCTAGTGCAGGTTTATCAAGCTCTCGCCAATAAACATGCTACAGAACCGCCGGCCAAAGCACGTTTCGTCGCTGCTTATCTTATGCGTCGTAGTTGCGGTGTAGATTTAATTGACGCAAATATTGAAGGATTCATGCCGGAAGAAATGGCCGAAAAAGTTAAAGAACTTAACCCATATCTAGTAGTGATGCCTGTCTACGGATTTAATCCATCCAGCTCGACTCATACAATGCCAGCCGCAAGATCATTTGCACAAGCAATAAAAAATCTCTGCCCAGCTATACCTATTATAATGATGGGCACTCATCCGGCAGGATTGCCACAAAAAACACTAGAAGATGAGCCCGTAGATTATGTCTGCGGGGGTGAGGGACCAATTACCATACACGAATTACTAACAGTTTTAAAAGAAGATAAAAAACTGCAGGACTTGAAAAAAGTAAGGAGCCTATGGTATTGGGTTGATGGTAAAGTTATCCATAACTCTCCAGCACCGCTTATTGATCTTAATCTCGAGCCGGCCCTTCCTGGATGGAAACTTATGGATCCCCGCAGATACCATGCCCATGATTGGCATACCTTCTGGAGAGATTTTGAAGATAGAGCCCCTTATGCAAATCCATATTCCAGAGAAGGCTGTCCTTTCTCATGCGGATTCTGTAATATTCAGACCCCCTATCGTGAAGGCGAAACCCTTGCGGCAAATCCCAACCTAAACAGTTTCAGAACCCTTCAACCCGAACTCTTTATCAAAGAAGTTGAATATCTTGTAAAAAACTACGGGGTAAAATATATAAAGATCCCAGATGAAATGTTTGGTTTAGGAGACCATCCGGTTCAGGTAGCTAAGCTCATGAAAGAAAGATTCGGAGACTCTATAAATTGCTGGGCTTATTTCCGGGTTGACACGATGAATCCAAAACACGCTGAACTTTACCGTAGCGCAGGTTTTCGCTGGACGCCATTCGGTATTGAAGCGGCCAATAGCAAAGTACGTTCAGGCCAAGATAAGAAATTCAGCGATAATCATATCAGAAAGATCATGAACCAAGCCCAGTCAGCCGGTATTTCACTTGCCCTGAATTATATATTCGGCTTGCCGGGAGATACGATGGAATCTATGCGGGAAACTTATAATCTAGCCGTGGAGTTAAACGGAGCATTTGCCAATTTTTATTGCAATCAAGCTTTGCCAATTTCACCTCAATATCTGGAGGCGAAAAAAGCTGGGTATCCCCTGCCGGAACGGGAGGGCGGCCCGGGATGGATCGGCCATAGCCAATATTCATACGAATGCGAACCATTTTATATGGGCAGCGCCCTTACACCTGCCAAGATACTCGCCTTCCGCGATAAAGCTCATGTTGACTATTATAGTCGTCCAGAATATAGCGCTATGGCGCTTAATGATCCCGATTTAGGCCAAACGGCCATGCAGAATATTAATGAATGGATTGATGATGCCCGCTCCCTTCGCCGTAAAATTCTTGGACATAGCAGAGATTGATTTTTTATTCAAAGAGACCCCGAACGGTCTCTTTTTTTATTAGTTCGAGTATTGTTAAAGTATTATCTATATGGTATGGTAATCCAAGCTTTATTAACAAAAATTGGGGGGTAGTTTACATTTTATGCTGACAAAAGAAGAACTCGTTGCTTTTGAAGAAGAGATCGCCAGATTATATGCCCAAAACAAAATTCCCGGACCGATACATCTTTCATACGACAATGAGGAAGCATTAATTAAGATCTTCGAGAATGTTCAAGACCAGGATTGGGTTTTTTCGACCCATAGAAGTCATTATCACGCTCTCCTGAAGGGCATTCCCAGAGATTGGCTTCGGGATGAAATCCTGGCTGGCCGTAGCATTACAATAAATAACCCGGATTATAAATTCTACGCATCAGCAATTATGGGTGACATTGTTTCCATTGCAACCGGAGTTGCCATGGGTTTAAAACTTAGAAACGTACAGGAACATGTCTGGTGTTTTGTTGGCGATATGTGCGCCGAAATGGGAGTCTTTGATGAATCGGTAAAATACGCAGAACGAAACGATTTTCCCATAACATTTGTGGTGGAGGATAACGGATTAAGCGTCGTTACGCTCACTCAAGCGGTGTGGGGATTATCTCCCCGCAGAAGCAAGATAATTCGCTATGAGTATCGAAACACAAAATATCCTCATGCCGGTGTTAATAAAGATTACACGGGATTCTAAGGAGGAAAAAATGGGAAAATACCTGGACGAATTAAGAAGAGCATCGCGTTTTCTAGGAAAAAAATCAGATGTTATCTTTGTGGGTCAAAATGCAGTATATCCCGGAAGCACAATGTGTAAGACATTTGTCGATGATGTGCCCATTGAGAAACGAATAGAGCTTCCTCTCTTTGAGAATACCCAGATGGGACTTTCAATCGGTTTGGCGTTAGCCGGTTACGTGCCGGTTTCCCTGTTCATTAGGCCAAACTTTCTGTTATATGCAATGGGTACGCTGGTTAATGAACTAGATAAAATACCCATTATGACCGGTGGCAAAGCTTGGCCCAAAGTAATTATCAAGACAATGAACGGCTCAGTACGGCCGCTTGATCCCGGAGTACAGCATAGAGATGATTTAACGGATATATTCCTGGGAGCGCATTTTAAAAATATTGATGTGATTAGACTAGATGAACCTGATCAGATTTTTGAAGCCTATAGATATGCTTACGAGCGTAGCGACGGCAAGTCTACGATTCTTGTGGAATGGGGGGATTATTACAGCGAAAAGTGACCGGACTTAAATAAATTTTAATTATTTACGCGCTAGAAGCGCGTTTTTTGTATATGGCAGGCACATACATACTGTTTAACACGTTAGGTGTTGCAAAGGTATTGAAACATTACGAAACACCTTGACTTTACAAAAATAAAGATATACTATATTTCATAGTTTCATTAACACTCATCGAAGGAGGTATCTTGTGGCAATTAAGGCATGGAGTAAAGACGGCGAACCTGAAATTATTGCCAAGGGTTATGGCCGAGTTCTAGTCAGACAATGGTTTATCAATCCATACACCAACGAACGGATTGACTTTACTCAATTTGGATCACTTAAGAATCAATGGCCAACCATCATCATGGCAATTACCGATAAACTTGAAGTTCTTGTCGTTAGACAGTTTCGATTTAGTCCCAACGAGATTACACTTGAGGTACCGGGCGGGAACCCAAATCCTAAGTTTGAAGATAACTCACCAATTGCGGTTGGCAGTCGCGAGTTATCCGAAGAAACCGGATATACACCGCGTGAGGTTATCCAGCTTGCCCCAAAAGCATTTTTTGATCCGGCCTCTTACAATGTCAACTACTATCCATGTCTTGCCCTCGGATGCTATCCGACGCCCGAAAAAAAAGAAGACAATTCCAATGAGAAAACTGAAGTTGTGCTTATTCCCCTAAAAGAATATCTGAAGATGATGTTCAACGGAGAAATCTTTGACAGTAAAACCGGACATCTACTAGTTATGTCTCTTATACATATCCTTGGTACTGATGCCGAAGCATTAGCCAATAAAATCCTTACTTAACCGAAAATAAATACGACCCTAACATGATCGTATTTCTTACTCTCAAATTTCTAATGCAATTAATTCTTGAAAGACTTCGTTAGGTTTTTTCCAGCCCAAGACTTTTCTAGGCCGACC
>MFTJ01000062.1:0-2517 GCA_001786805.1 Candidatus Nomurabacteria bacterium RIFCSPHIGHO2_01_FULL_39_10
CGACATGCTCCATCCCCAATTACAAGAATTTGAAGGCTCACCTCTACCTATCATCGTTCCTGTCGGCGCCGATCAAGACCCCCATCTCCGTTTAGCTCGAGATGTCTCCCAACGCATTAAAGAATTCAAATTCATCCAACTCAGCTCAACCTACCATAAATTCATGCCCGGCTTAGACGGTGGCAAAATGTCCTCTTCCAACGAGAATTCCTATATCGCCTTAACCGACACACCCGAAGACGCCGCAAGAAAAATAAAAAAATATGCCTTCTCCGGCGGCCAAGCAACACTCGAAGAACATCGCAGACTCGGTGGCAATCCTGACATTGACGTCGCGTTCCAAATGCTCCGCTACGGTCTTGAACCAGACGATAAAAAACTCCAAAAAATACATGACGACTATAAATCCGGCAAACTATTAAGCGGCGAATTGAAACAAATCCTCATTGACAAAATAACCCTCTTCCTCAAAGACCATCATGAAAAGCGCGCCAAAGCCGCAAAAGAAGTCGAGAAGTTTTTGAAAGAGAAAGGAATGTAACCATCAATAGCAAAAAGCTAATCCGAAACTCTTAGATATAAACTAAAAAATCATGAAAATAAACCTCTTCACCCCAACAATGTACACTTTAGAAAGCATAAGTTACGGCTTAGCCGCACTCGGAGTCTCCCAAATTGCATATGGAATAATGGCAAAAGATAATGCCGCGATACGAGAGGGGTGTATTTTTACCGCAACCTGGAGTCTAGGTGCATACGCCGCAATAACCGCTCGTGAAACCTACCCCCTACAAAAAAGAATAGATGAATTACAACATCAATATCGACAATTGCAATCGCAATTAGAACAAAAATTAAATTAATCCTCTTCTAATCTTTTGAGTGCATTTAACACAAAAAATGCCCTCTCGCACGTTCTCTTTATAAACCTCAAACGCAACCTTTAAAAACACTAAAATATTCATTCAATTATAGAGGTGATAGAGTGGCAAAAGCAAAAAAACAACGAAAAAGTAAACGTACTGCTTCAAAACGCGTAGATAAAAGTTGGCACCCTACACCATTAAAAGGCAGTTTCATGCTCATTTCCATGCTTGGTATTCTCGTCAGTTATTATCTCATCTACCCTAAAAGTCTTAATTTTGGTACATCCTCAATGATTATCTTCATAATCATGTTCATCGCATCATTAATCAGCATGACCAAAGCCCCTATAATCGATGAGAGGCTCTAAACAATGGCAAAATCTGAAAAAATCAACTGGAAATTTCCCGCTCGCAGCGTCTTTTATATGCGTTTGGAAATATTTATGATTGTCGTATTAACTGCATTCATCTTCTACCTCTCTTTTGGCTTCACCCAAGGCTGGTACACCGTGTTATACGCACTCTTATTTGTAGTAGTATATATCATCATCGCCAATTTGATGCAGTTGATTCGCCAAGTCGAAGACGCCTACCAAATAACCGCATCCGAAATCAAAATCACCCGTAAAACCCGCTTCTCAAACAAAAAAGTGCGTGTCGCTTTAAAAGACGTCACCGGCCACAAATTAAACAAATGGTTTTTGGGCGGCTACCTCTTCACCAAAAACGGCCCACATATGCTTTATTTTAACACCAAAAAAGAATTGGAAGGCTTTGAAGGAATAATCAAAAAATACGTCAAATTACCAAAGAAAAGAAAGTAATAATAATTAAGAAATCCACTATTCTTTTTTTAATATTCTACATTTTCACTTCTTCAAATCAAACTTCTCTTTCGCCCTCGATTCCTTCCAAAACACCACATGTGACGCCCGCTTCTCAAATAACGCAATTGCAATGCGCGCCACATTATCATCCGTATTAACTCCATGTTTTATAGCAACAATTTTCGCTTCTGCTAAACACATATTCATGATCTGAAAATTCTCCTCACAGCACTGCTCTTCACACCTCTTCTCCTCCTCCACCGTTAAAAACACCTCTTCCCAGAGTGGATAAGTAGTACCCGGAACTGTGCGCGGAAACGTCTTTGAAAAAGCCATATAACCCCGTAATATCAATTGATTTAAAAGAATTACGCTACTCAAAGAGTAAGATTTATATGGTCTAAGACTTTCTTCCACACCAGATGAAAAAAAAGCCCAAAAGAGTTAACATGACTAACAAAGTGTTCGCTGAAGAAAAACGTATTGAACGCTTAGAAAAAAAAGAACTCGCCAGCCTGCAAAGCCTTAAAAAAGAAATCGAAAAAGACGTTGAAGTCCACCCCCTCACCAAAATCACCCGCGCCGATGTTGTGCGCAGCATGATTGGCGCAATTATTGGCACCGTCGGCCACTTTGCTTTCTTCTACGGCGTTGAATTAGCCGAAAAAATCACTTTTGGCAGAGCAACAGTGTTATATCTTCTATCTTTATTAGTCGCGTTTTTGTTCATGTACTATTCCGGCTTTCGCAAAGTCAAAGAAATCCGCGTCATGCGCTTCATTCCAATCCGTGTGGTTGTCATCTACTGCATCTCCTTACTTGTC
>MFTJ01000062.1:2619-6725 GCA_001786805.1 Candidatus Nomurabacteria bacterium RIFCSPHIGHO2_01_FULL_39_10
AGGCGCAAGTACCGCCGATATCTTGGGCAAAGGTGAATAAAAATGGGTGACTTGCCAAGCTACGTGAAAAATATTGCCCAAGTATACGAAGGTATTGCCTCACAGATTGAAAATTTATTGATAGTATTAAATGATAAAGGAATGCAAGGTCATGAGCATCAGATATTAGCAGATAGAATTAACAACTATTTAGCCGCTTTCGAGCAAAGCGTAAGAACAGAAGGCCTATTGGTAAAAAAATTAGCACCAGATAAAAGAAAACGTTTTTTATTTTTATTAAATGATCAGATTAAACAGATTAAGCGTTTAAAGACGTATATTACTATATCAAAGAAAAAACCAACACCCGAAATAATCAAAGCAGTCAATGAGTTATATACCAAAATCCGCGAAGAAATAGCAGGAGAAGAAGCATTACTCAAATAAGAGAATAAATAATTGTAACCTAGTTTGTGAGTCGTGGCGTGCGGCGAGGCAGGGGTTGCTTTCCAAATAGGAAAGTCACGAACGAAACGTAGTGGAGTGACTCGATCCTACGGGATGCCGAGTAGGATAAATTCCACAGAATTTAGCCGTCGCACCGCCGCAAAAAGAATGTAAGTATCTTTTCTTCTCAAACCCCATCTCAACGTTTATAAATCACTCTTCTTTTCCTCTAACTATGGCCCAATTCTGGCGACACGTCAACATCGTACTCACCAAAGCAGACTTAATCATCGAAGTACTTGACGCCCGCATGATTGAAGAATCACGCAACAAAGAAATTGAATATAAAATAATCGAACGCGGCAAAAAAATATTATACGTCATCACCAAATGCGATTTAGTCAACCTCGCTCAGATAAAACAAGCCCAAAAAACCCTCAAACCCAGCGTCTTCATCTCCAGTACAGAAAAACTTGGCACAACAATTCTTAAAAAGAAAATCATGGAAATCAGCCATGGCGAAAAAATCACCGTCGGTGTTGTCGGCTACCCGAACGTCGGTAAATCCTCATTAATCAACGCCCTATCGGGAAGAAGCTCCGCCCGCACTTCGTCAGAAAGCGGTTTCACCAAAGGCATGCAAAACGTTCGCGTTAACAACAAAATCCTGCTCATTGATACGCCAGGGGTATTTACCACCGAAGACGAAACCGAATATAAATACGTCAAACTCGGCTCAATTGATTACGCTAAAGTCAAAGACCCCGAAACCGCTGCATTACAACTAATTCAAGAAAAAACAGATGAAATCAAAAAAATATATAAAGTGACCGGCGATGATGAAGAAGAAATCCTCAACCAACTTGCCATCCTCTTCAACAAAATAGGCAAAGGCAACAAACCTGATTTAGACGCAACTTCCCGTCTTCTACTCCGCGAATGGCAGACCGGAAAAATGAAAAAAGCCTATGGTAATAAAGAAAAATAATCAAAAACACCAAACCCCTCATTCCCCACCTATCTACTACCAATGACAAACCCCATAATCGAAAACATCACCCCACAACAAGCAAAAGAACTTCTAACCAAAGATACAACTAATACCATCCAAATTCTCGACGTCCGCACATCTGAAGAATACCAAAAACAACACCTCCCAAACGCCATAAACATCGACTTCTACCAACCCAACTTCCAACAACAGCTCGCCCAGCTTGACCCCAATAAAACTTATCTCGTCCATTGCCGTTCCGGCGGCAGAAGCACCAAAACTGTCCACCTAATGTCGCAACTCCACTTCCGATATCTTTATAATGTAGTTGGCTTCCTCTTTCCCGAATAAGAATTGGTCAAAAAACATGAGAAAAGACATAATTGTATTGGTTGTCACATCCCAAGATAATATCCTCTTGCTTCATCGTCATACAACCAAACGCTACGAACCAGGTAAATGGGAATTCTCCGTATCATTAGCCAATGAAAGCAATAAATCTCTTGAACAACAAGCCAAAGATAATTTAATGTTTGATATCGGTCTACATGGCTCATTACTTCGCAAAGGCCGTGAATATGCAATCAAAATCCAAGAAGACGAATGGACCGTCCATCCCTTCTTATTTTCCTGTTCACAATCCGTTGTCGCCATCCGTAAAACCGACCACTCCGAATGCAAATGGGTCCCCCTCACTGATATTGATAAATACCCGCTCGTCGAAGGCTTAACTAAAAATCTTGTTTCAGTAGGATTATCTAAATCGGTTTAATACTTAAATCGTTTTTCAAATTTATTTATTCTAATATTCTCCAAATTTTTGTTCACACTCTAATCTCTCTCCACACCATCTCATCTTCCCTAATTTGAAAATACTCTCTAGTAAACCCAACCACCTCGCGAATCGAAAACGGCTTGCACGTATACGTATCAATTGTCAACAACGGCTCATTCACCCCACCCCACGCATTCGCAGGATACGTATAAAGATGACACCCCGACGTCTTCCAATGCACCCACCCCGCGTAGCCACATTCATGTGCCGATCGTGTATACGGCCCGCCAATAATCTCCATCTGAGATATCCGCGCCAATTCAATCAAATATTCTTTAATCTGTGGCGGCTCAACAATCCTCTCTGTAATCGCTTCCATCATCAACCGTTGACGAATAATGTTTGGTGCAAGATTTCTCCACGCCGGTTCAATTATGGTATCTAAAGTATGGTCCAAATCTAGCTTATTTGTCATTATGGGGTAGTTTTACAAAATAAAGTACTTATATTTATTCATCAATTTTTACGATTTCAAGCAAAATATTTAAATAAAATAGCTATTTTTCTTACTTTATGAACAAATTAGATAAGATGGATCAAAAAATTCTCCAACTATTAGACTGGCATGGCCGTATGCCTCTCAATCAGATCGCCAAAAAAATCGGCTCAAATAAAGATGTTGTTGCCTATCGCATAAAAAAGATGGAACAGGCCGATATCATCACCCGCTATTTCCCCGTGTTAGATATGAGTAAATTAGGCTATCATACCTCACGAATATACTTCGATTTGGAAGAAATGAATCAATCAGAAGAAAACTCATTCGTCCAATTTCTCGACGAAAAAATAAACGCCGGTGTAATCTTTCGCATGGATTACCCTTATCGCCACGGCATCATCATCTGGACAAAATCCATCTACGAAATCGAACCCCTCCTCCTCCAAATTAAACGCCACCTCGGTAAACACCTCCTCCGCTACAACTACACCCTCTTCTGCACCTATAAAATGTATCCTAAAGACTATCTGTTTGGTAAAAAACATCACGACACCTCTTATCTAAACAAACCCAACGAAAAACAAGAATACAATCAAGACTACGAACAAGAAGAATACGACATCCTCAAACTCCTCGCCGATGACGCCCGCATCTCAACCGTCGAATTAAGCCGTATCCTTAACATCCCCCAAACCACCATCTCTCATAAACTCAAAAAATTAGAACAAGAAAAAATAATCCTCGGCTACCGCGCCCAGATCAATTATGCTAAATTAGGATATACTAATTATTTCCTCGAAATATATCTGGAAGAAAATACCGAATTAAAACAAATCGAATCCTGGACCAACACCCATCCTCATACTGTTTGGCTGCAGAAAGTCATCGGCACCTGCGATATCGAAATTGAAGTCGAAGTCAACGGCAGGCAACAACTCGAACAACTCCTCCAAGAGCTACGCCGTAGATTCCCCTCCATTCGTAAAATTATATTCTTCTCGCAGGAATATAAAAAAATGACATTTTTGCCAGGGTGAATTTTGTTGAATTATTCATATTTCCCAATCTCCCACCGAAAGGTTTTTATAGTAAACACATTACCATAGCATTACAATGGTAATGGACACAATTCAAGTAAGATTAAGTCATGGTATTGTCGAAAAAGTAGACGATTTAGTGCAAACGGGTATGTATGCAAATAGGTCAGATGTTATTCGCGACGCCGTACGCAGATTAGTATTAGATAAATTAATAGGTATTATTCCTAATACTGGTGATTCTGTAAAAGAAGTAAAAGAAATACGAAAGAAACTCTCGAAAGAAAAATTTAATGTAGACAAAATAAAAAAGATTGCGGATTAATTCACTTCTTCCCATACTCTTTAGAAAACAATTCCACCAATCGCCCCGCCATC
>MFTJ01000063.1:0-2313 GCA_001786805.1 Candidatus Nomurabacteria bacterium RIFCSPHIGHO2_01_FULL_39_10
TTTTAAAACGGTCTCTGTTTTCATGAATGAAATTGAAAGCGTCTTTATGATTTAAAATCATTTGAGCTTCTTTTTTGTCGTGCCCGGGCGCTTCCTTGTTTTCCAAGATCAGTTTTTCCGTATCGAGCAGGGTGTAAGTGTTGCCTTCGATTTTAGATGACTTCCATGATAATTCTATGATCAATCTTTCTAATTCTTTTTTCTGTATGGCCAGCGGCAAATCTTTTGTCCTTCTTTCATATTCCTTGGTCGCGTCGTTTAAAACCTTCAACTCACCGTCCGAAAAAATTTCCGCCGGAAGTGACGGCAGAAATCCAAAATTATACGAATTTAAACCATGGCGTTTATCCGGTTCAATGAAAGAATAATTTTTAGCGTCAACCTCGGCAAAGATTCTACCCAAGGCGCTGATTTTATATTTGGTGGCCCGGCCTAACCCTTCTATTTCAAGCAATTTTTCCGAAACCATTTCCGACAAAGTTCTTTTAATCGTTACGAGAGAGAAATCTTCTCCCATTTTCAAAATAGCATCATGCGCGTTCGATGAGCTTATAACTCCCCTTTCAAGAAAGATCCCGATAATTTTTTGCTGTTTTGGGCTGATTTTCGTCATTTTCGTATCATTTATATAAATTTATCGTATCAGATTGATACGATTTAAACCTGTGGATAAAATTTCATTAGGTTTTCTTTAAATTATCCATATCCTCCTCCGTCCACCCCTTTACCGGCCAGAATCTTGTTTATTTTTCATTTTCTAACCCCGAAGGAGAGCGAAGCTCCCTACGGGGCAAGTTTTAACTTCAGTTGAAATATCATAATGTTCTAAATTTTTTTATGGTAAATAAGTTTTCCACAGTTGGTACTTGACATAGTATGTGGGGGTGATATAATGGAGACATAAACGGCTTCGGCCTCGATCCTGCTTCGGCAGGATCAGTCAAATCGAAAAGTGGTTATGAATTGCATAAATTTATGACCGCTTTTTGTATTAGCTTGTAATTATCATCGGATACTGTACTCATTTTATCTATCAGCCGTTTTGCATCCATAAGACGCAATTGGGAAATAATAACGACTCTCGGCACGCCATCTCCGAGCTCGATTGAAACGTAAAATTTCCCTTTTTTAATTTTAGTGTTCAGAGGTATCGCCCAAAAAACTTCGTTATTGAATTTTTTAAAAATAAGAATTGGTCTTGCAAAATATTCTCCCCTGCCATCCTGTTCAAAACCAATATTCAGACCTGTAGAACACCACCAAACTTCTCGTTCGTGGAAAAATAGACGCGACAAGTTTTTGTCTAATTCTTTTTTTGCTTTATGCCATTTTTGAAAATCTTTTTCCATATTTAGATTATATCAAAATTTTTATGTCTCATAATCCTTAGTTCATAATTCCAGATTCATCCCGTTAGAAGTCCGACCTGCCCTTTGGGCATGGTCGGCAGACGATCCCCTTTGGGGACGTCTTACTTCTAACGGGATTCACCCTTCTTCAGCTTATCCAAATCCCCCTGCGTCCAGCCCTTTACCGGCCAGAATTTCATCAGCCTCTTTCCAGTCAGTGGGTTTATTTCTAAATTGGTCTTGCCTCCACTCATGTATACTCAAAATTTTCGCCAATCTTCCAAACACCTTTCTCCCTGAAAGCCGGAATGTTCTGCCGACGGGCGGCATTCGTTATTGCCGAAGCAGATATGTGGTGTTTTTTTGTAAATTCGGAAAGCTTAATAATCTTGTCACCCTTAAGGTAGGCGATCCGCTTATGGAGCGACTCCATTAGACCAAGAGAGAAAACTTTTTCCAGTGTTTTGGTGTTTTTATTATCGCGATAGTCGCCAAAGGATTTGTAGTATTCCTTTTTCTCACGATCCCGAATAATAATCATGGGAAAACCAATATGGTGAAGCTGGAAAGAAACCAGTATGCGACCAATGCGACCGTTGCCGTCGCAAAATGGATGAATAGTTTCAAAGTCCAAATGGAATTTAGCAATTTTATCTAAAAAATAAGCGGACAGGTTGCTCGTGTACTCGGTGATGATAGACGCAATCAACCGCTCAACCTGTTCCGGAGCCGGAGCTACATACGTACCAACTCGAACATATTCGCCCGGCCCACGAAAGCGGCCGGCAATTTTGTCGTCAATTCCACCTATAAGCATGTGGTGCAGGAGCAATATAAGATCTCGGTTTACTTCCGTCTCTTTGGATTTACTACGAATATAGCTGATGACTTGAGCAAGATTTTTTGCCTCATATACTTCACGCAAAGAAACATCCCGAGTAACCTCCATATCCAAAAGAATCTT
>MFTJ01000063.1:2325-6309 GCA_001786805.1 Candidatus Nomurabacteria bacterium RIFCSPHIGHO2_01_FULL_39_10
AGCATTAGAATTATAGACACTCTCTGGCACTTCCGCCTCGTCAATCATGACCAAAAGCGAATCCTTACCTTCGCGAAGAATATCAAACTCGGCTTTTAATGCCGTTATCCTATCTTTAATTGGTTTAGTTATAGCCATATTATTTACATAGCCCTACTTAACTTAATAGAACCATTATAACCAGTTTACCTCAAAAAGTCAATCTTTAGTGAATGGAGGCCATAAAGTACCCTCCATTCACTAGTATGTCTCCTTCCCAAAAACCGAGATTTCATCAACCTCTTGCCAACAACTTCCTCACATTATCCCAGCCGGGAATTTAGGTTATTCCAAGAATTTATTTCACCGCGTAATTTTTTGCGGCGAAATCATATTGATTAATGAAGATTTTTTTGAAGGGCATTACGGAATTCAATTCATACAACACAAAAACAGCTTCGCGATAATCGTTCTCATCAACACTGCGGTAAGAAAGGGGGACGGAATTATGCGCGAGCAAAAGGCGTCTGCGTTCTGTCCACTGCCGCGGAAAATTTGGAAACGGCCTCCGAGATCTGATGGATATTATCCAGCGGCTTGTAAATTGATCCTGTAACGCCAACCGGTTTGCTCCGCAGCCCTAAACCGACGCTCAAATCCTTGACCAACAGAGCGTGCAACTCTTCCAGATTTTTCCGCGTTAAAATTTTAAAATGGCTTTTATTTTCATGAATGAAATTGAAAGCGTCTTTATGATTTAAAATCATTTGAGCTTCTTTTTTGTCGTGCCCGGGCGCTTCTTTGTTTTCCAAAATCAATTTTTCCGTATCAAGCAAAGTGTAAGTGTTGCCTTCTATTTCAAGCAATTTTTCCGAAACCATTTCCGACAAAGTTCTTTTGATTGTTACGAGGGAGAAATCTTCGCCCATTTTCAAAATAGCATCATGCGCGTCCGATGAGCTTATAACTCCCCTTTCAAGAAAGATTCCAATAATTTTTTGCTGTTTCGGGTTGATTTTCGTCATTTTCGTATCATTTTAGTACATTTATCGTATCAGATTGAGACGATTTCAACAAGTCTAATCCAGAATTTTTACCATTATTTATAATTCTATATTCCAGATTCATTTTTCTTCAGCTTATCCAAATCCTCCTGCGTCCATCCCTTCACTGGCCAGAACTTTTCTATTAGCCAAGAGAGATTTAAGCATAAAACATATCCACAATTTGCTATTGACATTGATGTCCTATTTGCTATAATTAAATAAATTTGGGGAAACCCGATGATTCCCGCCGCAAGGCGGGATGACGATTTTTAAGAACCATAAAACTCCAAAAAAACTCCTTTTAACTCTTTGAAAATCTGTATCACCAATTTGACCAATTTTGCTTGTAAGGCGTTTTTTGTCTAATATTCTGGCTTGATTCAATAATGCCCATCTTTTTACTCCCTTTGTTTCTATTTCAACATACCAGCTGCCTTTTCTGCCATGAGTTGTAAAGGGCAGTCCTAAAAATGAATTACTGGTAAATTTTTTAAAAACCAACACCGGCCTGGTAAATTTATCGCCTTTTCCAAAGATTTCTTCACCCACATTAAAACCCAAGCTACACCACCATATTTCTCCACGCTTAAAAGTTATCTCTTTCTTCTCTGGCCAAAGTTTGATTTTCAGCTCAAGCCAATTTTTTATTTCTTTCACAAAATCCATAGTTATAAATTCATTATATCAAAATTGTTACATCTCATAATTCATAATTCTAAATTCTAAGTTCTATTTTCTTCAGTTTATCCAAATCCTCCTCCGTCCATCCCTTCACTGGCCAGAATTTCATTTATTTTTTTATGGCAAAAGAATAATTTTTAAGAGCAAAGATGGCTTCTTTTTTCAAATTATTTTTGACCCAATCTTTTTGTTTTGGAGTCAAAAGCTCTCCCATACCATCAAGGATGTTATGGTCGTCAAATTTATCTAAATTAACAATGCATTTCTGAATAAATTCCCCGAAAGATATCCCCGTTCTCTTTTCAACAATTTCATCATTGATTGGCCAATTATTTTTTGCAAAAAAATACACATCATAAATATCGCGGTTTGTTTCCCCGAGCCGCTCATACATTGCCACTAGTTTATTGGCAAACATATCTTCTCTGACCATCACTAACATGGGTACGCCCATATAGGACTTCACCTCATATCTTGACCCGAAAGACCTGCGATTAATCTCAACTTTTACATTTTGAGCATTTTTTTCTTTTTGATTATATGAAAGAAGGAAAAACAGATTGAATCTTTTTTTCTCGGCTTCCTTTACCACTCCGTATTTTCTCATGATTTCCCCAACTCTTTCAAAAATATATTCTTCTTTACTTTCATCAAGCAGGTCAAAATCCAAATCCACCGAAAAACGAGCTAATTCATAAAACAAATACGCCGCCGTCCCGCCCTTGAAACCCAAAAAGGGGGCAATGGAGGTATCAGAATAAATATCAACCAATATGTTGTGCAGAATACTGTTGTGTATGCTTGGATTTAATGTCATAATAGCTTACTTATTTGCTTTGTAATCCTCATAATATTTTTGTACTTTTTTACTCATCTTTTTATTGTTATAGATCGGCACTATTTCAAAGACCTTGTTCCAATCTAAGGGTGACAAATTATCAAAATAATAATTTTTACTTCTATATATGGTATCCAGAAAAGCCCTCTCTTTTGAAGCAATTGAATATTCTCTGTCTTGATCTATGCCGGCAGGATTGATTAAAATTGTCTTATTTATTTTTCTAAAAGTATATTCCTGACCGTCACACACTATGTCTCTTTTTACATATGACGCGATAAAAATTTGGGAATAATGTTGAAATGTCATACCGGCGCTACCCAATACAGTTTCAAAACTGATATATGAAGGACGAAGTATGTTGACGGCAAATTCATACTTGTCATAGTTTTTGTCTTTGGCATACAGACCTCGACGAATACGGATAAGTTTTCCGGCATTCACATAATAATTCAATCTAACTTGACTGGCTCCTCCGCCCGCCTCACCCCACAACAAAGCCACATCTTTTGTTGAAAAAATAGTTTTCTTTGACCTAAGCAAAATATCTAAATATTCTCCTTTTTGAGACCTTTTGTTCATATTTGCACTGGGTATTAGTTTAAACCTAACTTCCAGTTCAATTATACTCTGTATTTCGAAAAAACACAAGTTTTGGGTGTGGATAAGATTTTATGTGTTTTTCTTTAACTTATCCAAGTCCTCCTGCGTCCAACCCTTCACCAGCCAGAATTTTTCCAGAAGCCAAGAGAGGGGGTGAACTGCTTTATCCCATTTCCCCTCAAAAAACAAATCTCGGACCCTTTTCTTACATCTTGCAACTTCATTGCCTGATTGCGGATAGGGAAAACCAAAGTCACCTCCTTGTGTCCTGAACATGTGAGCATACCAGGTCTTATGATTAACCAGTACCCTGCCCCCGGAAAGCCATGTTTTCACCGCCACTTCAATTCCTTGATTGCCCCAGTTGCCCAACTTCTCATCGCATAATTCAAGTTTCCAATACTTATCGCGGGTACACATAAAACAAGAGCCCTGAAGAGATGCCGTTTCAGTCAAACCGGTTTTCTCTAATGCTTCTTTATATTCCGGTCGTTTGGTATACTCGTTGAAATATTGAAAATGAGGAGTCGCGTCAAAACAGTAAGAATTGCTCTGGGGATTGCTCTTCCCGACCCACATCATTTTTCTTTTGAAATTCTTGCCGTCGCATGGCTGTCCTGTTCCCTTGAAATTGTTCTCGGCGCACTTAGTTGGCGTTGGACCCTGATACCATTTCTTTCCGCATTTCATGCACTTCCAATCAAAAGCCCAAAGATTTCGCATGGTCGGCACCATGGTCACGTTGTCGCCGGTCTCCTTAAAGGCCTCAAGCATTTTTCTGTCAAACCCCTTGTCAAAAGAACAATGCGCGTCAACTTTCATTATGTACTTGGCCTT
>MFTJ01000064.1 GCA_001786805.1 Candidatus Nomurabacteria bacterium RIFCSPHIGHO2_01_FULL_39_10
CAAGCAAACGTTCCTAAAAAACCTATAAAAGATAATACTGCCTTAAGAGAAATTTTGAACGAAGCTCTGAAACCGGAACCAAAACCTACGGTTATTGAGCCGAAGCCGGTGACTGAAAAAGTTGTTTTGCCTGCGGCTCCCGCCCCTGCGCCGATTCCTTTGAATGTTTTGAAAAATTTATCTTCAAAACCTGCCCGCAATGCTACGCATAGCGTTGCAGGCGGGGACCGCGCTGCTAGTGCAGAGGATATGAATAAGCTGAAAAATTTGATTACGGAAAAGATAGAAAAAGAAAAAATTATACATACCCAACCTAAAGTCGAGACTTCGGTTCCAGTGCCTACTCCTCCGCCCAAGGTTGAAGAACCTACACCCATTCCCAAAAAGCCGAAAGAAGTTCCGGAAGATGTCCTGCGAAAAATTTTGGAATAAACTTATTTATGAATATCAAAATTTTGGAGAATAAAATAAGCACAGAAGAAGTCAAAAAAAAGGCTGATGTTTGGTACGGCACTATGATAAAAGGCACAGTCGATATTAAGCTCGGGAGGGTTGCTTTGGGTGGAGATTATCATATTGAGTCTTCCGAAATGCTCACGGGTTCAGGTTCAAAATTTGAAGATGTTTGGGGTTTCAATATTCGTTTTGAGGAAAATCCAAATGGAGTTTTGGAATTTGATTCTATGGTAAATATCAAACCGAATTTTGGCAACCGTTCTCGCGGAATAAATAATGAAGAGGTAACAAAAAAAGCTACGGAAATAATTTATAAATTTATTGATTTAAAATAATTCATGGAGAAGAATTCTCTTTTTTATATGGCAAACTTATATCCTGAAATCGGGCGACTTTTTTCTTTTTTGGATTCAAATAAAATTGAGGCGGCAAATAATGCCAGAGTTCGTTCTATAAATATCGTCGATAAAATTCTCTCTTTTAGAGATATTAAGCCTGCCGGACGCGAAGAATGGAATGTAATTAAAAATTTTATTCTCGGCTATGATAAATTAGACACATACGAGAGAAGTATTTTGGAAAAATACGCAGAACCTTTTTCTTATAAATTTATGAATCAATATCAGCGTACTAGTACAACGCATTGATTGTGATTGTCTTATTCGTACGAATAGGTAAATAGAAAAAAAATGAATCAGGAATGTAAAAAATGTAAACAAAAATTCATCTTAGATAAAGACGATTTGGGTTTTTACGAAAAGATGAAAGTTCCGTCGCCAAAAGTCTGTCCCGACTGCCGTTTCAAAATGCGTGCGATGTTTAGGAATGAGAGAACTTTATACAATCAAACTTGCAAACTGTGCGGTCGCTCCATTATTACGATGTATAATCCAAATTCTCCGCATGTTGTTTACTGCAACGACTGCTGGGTGTCTGACAAATGGGACCCGTATTCTTATGGCATGAATTATGATTCGTCGCGTCCCTTTTTTGAACAGCTGAAAGAACTTGCTATAAAAGTTCCCAAATCTGCTACTTACAGTAGCATATATACGGGCGTAAATATCAACAGCGAATATGCCAATTTTGCCGGAGGCAATAAAGACGGCTATCTGATTTTTAATTCCGGTCCAAATAATGAAAACTGCGCGTATTCACGGGGCATAATCAACAGTCGGGACACATTTGACGTTTATTACGGCGACTATCTGGAAAATTCTTATGAATGCGTAAATGTTCACAAAAGCGCCGGCATAGTTTACGGGCAAAATATATCCGATTGCATAGATTCCCGTTTTGTCCTGAATTGTTCCGGATGCCAAAATTGCTTCGGTTGCGTGAATCTGCGACACAAATCCTATTATTTTTTCAATGAACCGCTAAAGAGAGACGAATGGCTCCGGCGCGTTTCCGAAATTTCCGGCAGCTTCTCAAGGACGGAAGAAATGAAAAATAAATTTTTAGAATTCTCACTAAAATTTCCGAACCGCAATAACAATAATCTAAAAGTTGAAAATTGCCTAGGTGATTATATTTTTGAATCAAAAAATTGCTATAAATGCTTTGAAGTTTCTTTCTGCGAGGATATGCGGCATTCCTTTTCGGTGAAGCGTGGCAAAGATTGCTCCGACATGATTGGTCATTGCCGCAGTTCCGAACTTTTATATAACGGTGTCGGAGTAGGGGCGGGCTCCAGAAATGTTATTTGTTCTTGGTGGGTTGAAAGCTCTCAGGATGTGGAGTATTCTTTTGCCACTCGCCAAAGCGCGAATTGCATTGGCTGTTGCTCTATCAAGGGAGGAAATTTTGTCATATTGAATAAGCGTTATACTAAAGACGAATATCAGAAAATAAAAAACAGTATAATAAAAGAGTTAAAAAGCAAAGGTGCCTATGGCGACTTTTTTCCTTTAGAACTTTCCTTTTTTGCTTATAATGAAACCATTGCGCAAGACAACATGCCGCTTACCAAAGAAGAAGCTTTGGCGCAAGGTTTCCGCTGGGAGGATAATATACAAAAAACGGAAAGCAAAGGCACTATAAAAACTGAAAATATTCCAGACCATATAAAAGATGTAAAAGATAGCATTCTTGATGAAGTATTAACTTGCATAAAGTGTTCCAGAAATTACCGCTTAATTAGACGCGAGCTTGAATTTTACAGAAAAATGCTCATTCCTATTCCCAGAGTATGCTGGAATTGCCGTTTTAAAGACCGCATCGCTCGCCGTGGACCATACAAATTTTGGAACCGCAATTGCGCGAAGTGCCAGAAAGAAATTATTACCAATTATTCTCCCGACAGACCTGAAATAATTTACTGCGAAAAGTGTTATCAGCAGGAAGTGTACTAATAACATTATGACATTATCAATAATGTCATAATGAAAATAAGTTATGAATAATGTTACAAGAAATTGCCAAAATTGCAGACAAGACTTCACGATAGAGCCGGAGGATTTTAATTTTTACGAAAAAATAAAAGTTCCGTCGCCGACTTTTTGCCCGGAGTGCCGATTAGTGCGAAGATTGAATTGGCAGGGCTACAGGATATTATATAAAAGAAAATGTGATTTTACCGGGGATATGATATTTAGCACTTACCATCCAGATTCTCCCTACAAAGTCTACCGGCAAGATATTTGGTGGGGCGATAAATGGGACCCGAAAAGCTACGGAAAAGATATTGACTGGAAAAAGCCTTTTCTTGAACAATTTAAGGAACTAATGCTGGAGGTTCCGCACGTCTCTTTGGCGACGGTACATTCGACAATGGTTCGTAGTGATTATTGCAATGCGGCTGGACGTTGCAAAGATTGTTATTTATGTTTTCGCATTACAGGCGGCGAAGACAGCGCGTATTTAAATACTATTGTTGACGGAAAACAATCGCTGGATTGTTCTTTTCTTAATCATTCTGAACTTTGTTACGAATCTGTAAATATAAATAAATGTTATCAAGTTTTTTTCTCGCAAGATTGCACAGAATGCCAAAGTGTTTGGTTTTCGCGCGATTTGGTCGGATGTTCGGACTGCGTGGGCTGTATAAATCTGCGTATGAAAAAATACTGCATTTTTAACAAACAATACAGCAAGGAGGAATATCAGAAAAAATTAAAAGAATTTGATTTTGGAAAATCTGCAGATATTAAAAGTTTTCAAGCACAAGCTGAAGAGTTTTTCAAAACAGAACCTAGGAAAAATTTTCATGGAATTAAAAATACTAATGTTTCAGGAGATTATATTTCCAACTCTAAAAATGTGCGCGATTCGCACATGCTTAACAACGGGCTTGATTTACGATACTGCCAATTTTTGAAAAACGGACCAGCGTCTTCATCATATGATTGGACTTTGTTTGGGGATAATTCAGAACTCATGTATGAATGCTGTTGGTGCGGGCTGGACTCTCATAACGTTAAATTTAGCGCGTGGAATTATTACAATCAAGATGTTGAATACTGTTTCGGCTGTCACCACTCCAGGAATATGTTTGGCTGTGTAAATATCCCGAAAGGGGAGTATTGCATTTTAAACAAGCAATATACCAAAGAAGAATATGAAAAATTAATTCCTAAAATTAAAAAACATATGGCGGAAGTTCCTTATAAAGACAAGCTCGGGAGGGTATATAGTTACGGAGAAATGTTGCCTGCGGAACTTTCACCGTGGTCATATAACGAATCAACGGCTTATGAATGGTTTCCAATAACGAGGGAAGAAGTAATTAAAAAAGGACTTAATTGGCGCGACTCGGATTTACGAGAGTATAAAGACGCGATAATAGAGGTTCTGAAACATATAAAGGATATAAAAGACGATATTTTAAAAGCAGTTTTGAAGTGTATGGATTGCGGTAAAAATTATCAGATTATCCAAAAAGAACTACAGTTTTTGCGCCGTTTTAATTTTCCAATTCCAAGCCATTGTCCGCTTTGTCGCGATCGCGCGCGCATAAAATCGCTAAACGGAATGGCGATTTACAATAGAAAGTGCGCAAAATGTAGTACTGACATTCAAACTTCATATGCCCCAGACCGTCCGGAAATAGTATACTGCGAGAAGTGTTATCAGCAGGAGGTATATTAATATAAAATTAGTTTGATTAATTTAGCATTTGCTCACGACCGCGAGCAAATGCTAAATTTGTGTTTTTTATTTAAAATCCGTAAACAGATCTGTATGTGCCGATGATGGCGGCGGTTTCACCGCGCAGGGTGAGGGGGCCGAGGGAGGCAACAGTGAAGCTGGAATTTTTTGCTAGCTCAATTTCTTTCTGTGTGAATCCGCCTTCCGGCCCGACAAAAATGCTTAACTTGGCGGCTAAACCGCCAAGCGGGCTTGGCGGTTTAGCCGCCTCTTTTCCTAAATGAAAAATTATTTTTTCCCCGCCTGCATCAGCTATGCTGGAAGCATTGCGGGCAGGACCGCCTGCGTTTTCAATCGCATCTTCAAAATCTAAAATAGGAAAGAGGTCCGGCACGACATTTTGTCCGCATTGTTCACTTGCTTCCAGAATTATTTTTTCCAAGCGCGGAATACTCAATCCTGTTTTTATCGTGCGTTCGGTAATGATTGGTGTGATTTTAGATACTCCGCACTCCACCGCTTTTTGCACCGCCAGTTCAAAGTTTTCTTTTTTCAGTATTGCTAAATATAGATGCACTTGTTTTACCACACCAATTCCAGCAAGGGAAGTCCTTGCTGGAATATTATTTTTAGTGCCTGTAATTTTCTCCGCAGAAAAAAAATCCAAAGTGATTTCAGCCTCATGACCTTTGCCGTTTGAAAGTATTATTTTATCACCTACTTTTAACCTCAAAACAGTCTTTATTTGTTTGATTGTTTTAGGATCAACAATTTCCACCTCCTTTTTTGACAAATCGTATTCTCCAATAAATCTATTTAAGCGCATGTTTTTATGATATACTTTATATACTAATTTTCAAGCATATGCCCAAGCCGAATCGAGTGCAAATAATCAAATACGGACCTCCACCGCCAGAGTTGCCTGTTTTCGGCAAGGTCAAGCCAGAGGATGTTTCTTTTATTGGGCGGACCAACTATGTGGCTTCGCTCGAAGAAAAAAAATTTATTTTCGGCATCAAGCGCATTGACCGCCGCCGTCATCTTTACATCATCGGAAAGTCCGGTGTGGGCAAGACTAAGCTTCTCGAGTTGATGCTTCGTCAAGATATTACATACAAACACGGGCTCTGCCTGATCGATCCGCACGGCGATGTGATCGAAGCGATGCTGGATTATATTCCAAAGGAGCGCATCGAAGATGTTTGCATTATTGATCCGACCGATCTTGATTTTCCGGCGTCTTTCAATCCGCTCGCCAATGTTGATCCTTTGTTTAAATTTCAATTAACCCAAGGATTAATCGAAGTTTTCCAAAAGCAGTTCGGAGCGAACTGGACGCCTCGTTTGGAGCACGTTTTCCGTTTTACCTGTTTGGCTTTGCTGGATTATCCGCATGCCACGATGCGCGGAATGATTTCAATGCTGACAGATAGAAATTATAGGCAGAAAGTGGTGGAATATATCACGGACGACATGGTGAAAAGATTCTTCGCTATAGAATTCGCCGACTGGTCGGAAAAATTTGATACGGACGCCATCATCCCTTTGGTGAACAAACTCGGGCAATTTCTTTCCGACCCTCTTTTGCGGAACATTTTCGGACAGAAACAAAATAAAATTGATATCAGCAAGTTAATGAATGATGAAAAGATTATTTTAATCAATCTATCAAAAGGCCGCCTTGGAGAAGAGAACTCTTCTTTCCTTGGTTCTATCTTTTTGACCAAAATCAAACAGGCGGGCATGGAGCGCGCCGCTATTCCAGAAAGTGAGCGCAAAGATTTTTACTTATATGTGGACGAGTTCCAAAATGTGGTTACACAGACTTTTGAAAATATTTTGTCGGAGGCTAGAAAATATGCTCTAAACTTGACCATCGCGCACCAATATGTCGGCCAGATTATTCCTCGTGTTCATCAAGCCGTACTTGGTAACTGCGGTAGTGTTATTACTTTCCGCGTTGGTGGCGAGGATGCGGTCAAGATGAAGCCGGAATTTGCACCACTTTTCGATGTGAAGGATATGATTAACCTGGCAGTAACGGAATTTTACATAAAAATGACCATTGACGGAGAATCTTACGACCCATTTTCCGCTGAAACTTTGCGGGTTCTTCCGCCTACTCATCCTTCATACAGACAGGAAATCATTGATGCATCGCATCGAAAGTATTCAATACCGAAAGGCGACGCGCAAAAACTTATCGCTGAAGAAGAAGCGACGATTATCCGTAGCGCGGAAGAAAAAGCGATCATTGAAGGCAGGGCTAAAAGAAAGGCAAAAGAAAAAGGGGAAGAAATCAAATCAAGCGAGAACGAAGATGCTGGCAAAACAACCGAAGAAAAACCCAAAACAAAAGCTTCACAAGAGGCTGAGCCTATGATATGATTGGAAACCAAGGAGCAGGGCGACTATGGCTTTCATCACCCTGTTAAATAATTTTTGCTTCACAAAAATTGCCAAAAGGCATTTAACAGGGTCATGATTTTTATAATCGTTTCACTCTTTAAAAATCTATGAAAGATTATTATGAAACATTGGGGGTAAATAAGGGCGCGTCCAAAGACGAAATCAAAAAAGCTTTTTATAAGCTGGCGCACAAATATCATCCTGACAAGAAAGAGGGTGATGAAAAGAAATTCAAACAGGTAAACGAAGCTTATCAGGTGCTTTCTGATGACGCCAAGCGTTCAAAATACGACCAATTTGGTTCGGCTGACGGCGCAGATTTTGGAGGATTCTCCACCCAAGGCGGACCAGCCTCGGGCTGGGATTTTTCGGGTTTTCAAAACGGCAGCGCTGAGTTTGATTTTGGAGATCTAAATGATATTTTCAGTGATTTTTTTGGAGGTGGAGGCGGAAGAAGAGAAGCCAGACGGGGAAGAGATATTTCAACTGAAGTGCAAATTTCTTTTTCTGATTCAATTTTTGGCACTAACAGAAAAATTTTAATTACCAAAACATCCAGCTGCTTATCCTGCCACGGTTCCGGCGCAAAAGCGGGTGCAGGGATAGCAGCTTGCAGGACATGCAATGGTCAAGGAAAAATTCGCGAATCAAAAAGAACAATTTTTGGGAATATTGCTAGCACGAAAGTATGCGAGGTTTGTCTTGGCGCGGGCGAGGTGCCGAAAGAAATTTGCGAGTCATGCAAAGGCAAGGGCGTTCAGAGACGCGAAGAGGAAGTTTCTATTGTCATTCCTGCTGGCATTCGGGACGGGGAAATGATTCGCATGACGGGCTTTGGCGAAGCGGTTTCTAAAGGCACAACAGGAGACTTGTACATAAAAGTAAATGTCGTTCCGCATGCTGTTTTTAAACGTGATGGTCATGATTTGATAATGAATCTGAATTTAAAGCTTTCCGAAGCGCTTCTCGGCATAGAATATCCGATTCAAACTTTGGATGGGGAAATCAAAGTTACTATTCCGGAAGGGGTCTCTATAAACGAAATTTTGAGAGTACGCGGCAAAGGCGTGCCTATCTCAAAATCCAAGCGTGGCGATCTTCTGATAAAACTAAATATAAAACTGCCTTCAAAAATTTCCCGCAAATCCCGCGAACTCATAGAAGAACTCAAAAAAGAGGGAATATAAATTAGATGTTGCCTGAAAAAATTATTTTCGTAGGCGTTCTCATAAATCTTTTTTGCTCTCTTTGGTATATAAAAAATATTTTCCATGGAGGTATTAAACCGAATTTAGTTTCTTGGTTTATGTGGATGCTTGCCCCTTTTTTTGGTTTCTTTTTTATGATTCAGGCCGGAACGGGCTTGTCTGCGTTGCCGGTATTTATGGCGGGTTTTTCTTCTCTTCTTATCTTCATTTTCTCCATTTTGCATAAAAATGCATATTGGAAAATAAATAATTTTGACCTTATTTGCGGATTAATTTCTCTAACATCGCTTATTTTATATGTTTTTACGCACAATTTAGGAATATCAATACTATTCGCGATAATAAGCGATAGTCTGGCTTATATTCCAACTATCATAAAATCTTGGAAATTTCCAGAAACAGAATCCAGTTCTACTTATGTTGGCGGACTGATAAGTAATGCCTTATCCATGTTGATTATAAAAAATTGGATTTTTTCAATATATTCTTTCAATATTTCTATTTTAATAATGAATTTAGTTGTAATTTTTTGCATCTACCGCAAAAAGATTTTTAAATAAGCATGCTATAAAACTATACGATCGTGGTATTTCGTAGTATGTAATTAAATCTTAGAAACCTTCTGCTCATCAGAGGTGTCTTTCACTTCGTATCCTAGAGAATTTATTTCTTTACGCAGTTCGTCGGATTTTTGGAAGTCTTTATTTTTTCGCGTTTTTTCGCGTTCTTCTACTAGCTTTTGTACTTCTTTTGGAATTTTTTCTGCTTCTATGTTTTCAAAGCCGAGTCCGAAAACTTTATCAAAATCCAAAACAGTCGTTTTTTTGTCTGCATCAGAAATTTTTTCGTCTTTAAAAACATCCCACAAAAGCGCGAGCGCTCGCGGGGTATCCAAATCATCTTCTATGAATTCTTTGAACTTATTTTGATATTCTTGATTTACTTTTCCTCCGCCAGCTAGCGGATTAGCGCCCAATCTTTGGTATAAATTATAAAGCCGTTTTAAGGCTGTTTCTGCGCCCTCCAGGGCTTCCAGAACGAAGTTTACCCGGGTGCGGTAGTTTGCCATTAAGAGCCAAAATCTATACGCTACGGGGTTTATGCCTTTATCCATAATGTCCCTTAAGGTGTAAAAATTTTTTTCTGATTTGGACATTTTTTTCTGGTTCACCAAAACCCATTCGTTGTGCATCCAGTACTTTACAAAAGGCTTACCGGTCGCGCCTTCAGATTGAGCTATTTCGTTTTCGTGATGGGGGAAAATGTTGTCTACTCCGCCGGTGTGTATGTCTATCTGTTCTCCCAGAGTCGCCATGGACATCGCGGAACATTCTATGTGCCAGCCTGGGCGTCCTCGTATGATCGCTTTGCTCCCACGGGGCAGGTCTTTACCGAAATCAGCATCCCAATAAACATTTCCATCCGCCTTGCCCCAGGCTTTCCAAAGAGCAAAGTCCTGCACATTATCCTTATCGTATTCGTCTTTTTTTATTCTCCCGGCCGGGTTTTCTTTTTGCTCTTCCAACATCAAGCCTGAAAGCTTTCCATAATTTTTAAATTTTCTGATATTAAAATAGATGGAATTGTCGGAACTTTTATAAGCCAAACCTTTTTTTAGCAATTTTTCTATTATTTCCATCATCTCGTTTATATAGTCTGTCGCTTTTGTGAATTTAGTCGGACTTAAAATATTAAGAGATTTGATATCTTTTAAAAATTCTTTTGTATAAAACTCCGTGAATTCTTTGAGCATTTTTCCTTCTTTTTGCGAGTCGCGGATAGTTTTATCATCAACGTCCGTCAAATTCACTATGTGTTTCACTTTGTAGCCTTCATAAAGCAAAACCCTCTTTAGCGTGTCGGCGAAAATGTACGCGCGATAATTGCCGATGTGCGGATAGTTGTAAACAGTCGGCCCACAGCTATAGAAAGAAACTTCGCCTTTTTTTATCGGGGAGAATGTTTCTTTTTCGCGGGTTAAAGTATTATAAAATTTGATTTTCCCTAAACTCATTTCTGTAAATTGAGATAAGAGTGTAAAGCAGGCTGACCGTCAAAGGTCCGACTAAGAGACCGACTGGACCTACAAGCGAAATTCCGCCAAGCACAGAAAATAAAATCACCAGTGAAGATATTTGTATTTTTTTTCCGACAATGGATGGACCCAAAAGGTTATCAATCATTCCCACCATAATTCCTGCCCAGATTAAAAGACCAATTGCGGATCCGGTCTGTCCGGAAACAAAGAGAAAAATAATTGCAGGAATAGAGACTAGGGAAGTGCCTAGAGTCGGAATAAGAGACGTGATAGCCGCAACTACGCCCCAAAGAGCGGCGTTAGAAATGCCGAAGAACCAAAGTCCGAGTCCGAGCAGTACACCCTGAATGAGAGCTATAAAAAGAGATCCTTTGATTACTCCATTCACCGCCTGCGCAAGCCTCCCGATTATTTTTTCATCGTCCTTATCTCCAAGCGGAGATAGCACAACAAGAGATTTTCTCCACTCCACTCCGTCTTTCAGGAAATAAAAAATAATAAGAAGCATCAGCAGGAAGGAAAAGAAAGCGGAGATGGTGGTCGTGAATATGTTTGCCACGTTGCTTGATATATAAGAGACAAAGTCCGTTGTTTTTTTATTTATATCAAAGACTATGCCGGGAGGCAGTATTTTATTTATCTTAGTTTCAATTGAATCCAAGAATGGTTTGGCGTTTCCGTTATCCACCACTACATGATAAAGGTTCTGACTTTGTTGGAAAACTACGGTGCCAATGCCTAGAATCGGACCGCAAAGCACTATTATAAAAAAAATCACAGTTAAAAGTGAAGCTAGGGAACTTGGCAAACGCCTTTTATTGAGCCATTCGTATATGGGGTAGAGAACTATAGAGAAAGATAATCCTAGCACAAGAACAATCCAAAAAGGCTGAAAGATAAGGAAAGTGAAAACAAAGGTAGCTAATAATAGTCCGAAGAAAAAATACCTTTCAATAATTTTTGACTGCATATAGGTATTATAGCAGAGACCTCGCCCCGTACCAAGCTCTGCTTTAGCGCGGGGTTGCTTTTTTGTGAAATATCCTATAATATAAAGCCTATATGAATAAGGATGAGTTCGCGGTCATACAAACAGGCGGGAAGCAGTATAAGGTCTCCAAAGGGAGCCTTGTTTCCATTGAGAAAATAAAGAAAAATGATGGTGACTATAAAAAAGGGGATAACCTCTATTTTGATAAAGTTCTCTTGGTTGATGACGGCAAAAATACCACTATTGGCACTCCTTATATAGATGGCGCGAAAGTTGATGCGGAAATCATAGAAGCTGGACGCGCGCGAAAAGTTCTCGTAGTAAGATACAAGCAAAAGAGTCGCACGGGCTGGACCAGAAACGGACACCGTCAGCCATTTTTCAAGGTGAAGATTACTGATATAAAATAGTCTATATGAGATATAATAATATGGAGGGTCAACCTTCCCAAAAAGAAAAAGTAAAGCAAAGATTACTTAAAATCAAAAAAGAATCTTTAGGTGCAGAAAACGACGATATACAGCACATAATAACTGACTTGGAGTGGTATCTTGATTTAAAAAAGAAAGAAAAAGTAAATCCGCATATGCCTATCTCTGATCTTGATTTATGGAATACAATGAAGAAAACTTATGAAGATTTTAGCGAGGAAGAGCTTCGGCAACTGATAGATAGTTTAAAAGGCGCTAATAATTAAATTAAAAAACAAAATTAAGAGAAATATTTACATAGGAGTTTCCTATGCCATAGGAAACTCCTATGTATTTTTTTTACTGCCTATTTTTTAGCGCATTTTTGAGGGTATCGTTGTCGGAGTATTCCAGTTCAGTGCCGGTGGAGAGACCTTTGCCTAAGGAAGAAATTTTTATGCTGGATTTTTCGGCTGTGGCTTTGAGCTGTTCGCGCACATACGAATCAGTATGGTCGCCTTGGGGGCTCAAGGAAAAGGCGAGAATTATTTCTTTGAGGTTTTTTGCGGAAGATATTTTTTGTTTCAACTCTTCTATTCTAATTCGGCTTTTGGTGGTTTTTTCCACAATCGGCACCAGTCCGCCCAAAATAAAATATTTGCCGTGATATACCCGGCTTTTTTTTACACTCTCCAAATCGGAATCTTTTTCCACAATCATCAGGGTAGAAGAGTCTGTGTTTGCGTTTGCGCAAATTTCACAGATTTTATCTTTGCTGTTCTTTTTTATAATAAAAAATCTGAAACATTCTTTACACTGCCCTACCTCTTTTTTTAATTCCGTTATTAGGATAGACAAATTTTCACTATAAGCGGGATTTCTAGACATCAAAAAATAAACAAACCTTTTTGCTTGTCTTTCTCCAATCCCCGGAAATTCTTTAAAAATTTCTGATAGCTTGTCTATAATGTCCATTACTTGATTCTAGCATATTAAAATTCATCCAAATCCCCTTTAACCTTAGACGGAGCGAATTCACTCAAACTGCTTTTTTCCAGAGTCTGGAAGGTTGTGGTTTTTTCGTCAAAATAAAGTTCAATTTTTCCGGTCGGGCCATTTCGGTGCTTTTCAATCAGAATTTCCGCAATGTTCGTTTTCTCTGATTCCTCTTTTCCCTTGTCATCTCGGTGAATGAACATCACGACATCTGCGTCTTGTTCTATGGAACCGGAATCGCGTAGGTCAGATAGTCTTGGTTTGCCACCCCTACTTTCTATGGCGCGAGAAAGCTGGGAAAGAGCAAGGACTGGCACATTCAGCTCTTTTGCCAGACTTTTGAGCGAGCGGCTGATTTCCGTCACTTGGTTGACCATTGAATCGTAATTTTTGGAAGTTGTCATGAGCTGTAAATAATCAACGACTATTAAATCAAGACCTTTTTCCGCTTTCAGCCTGCGGGAGAGGGCCTTCATTCGGACTATTGAATTTCCTGCTTGGTCGTCAATATAAATTTTGGCTTTTGCAAGTTTATCCAAAGAATCCCGCAGTTGAGAAAATTCTCTGTCTGAAGACAAACGTCCTGTGCGCAAGTTCCAGGCATTCACTCGGCTCTCGGCGGAAAGCATCCTGTCTACCAGCTGTTGAGAAGACATTTCTAGAGAAAATATCACCACCGATTTATCGTGAATGGTGGAAGTTATGCGCGCGATGTCCAGCGCGAGGGTAGTCTTTCCCATGCTCGGTCTTGCGGCCAGAATTACCAAATCAGACTTTTGCAGTCCGGAGAGCATATTATCCAAATCTTTAAATCCGGTTGGAAGCCCGCGCAACGCACCTTTATGCTCGTGCAATTTTTCCAATCTTTCATAAGCTTCCGGCAGAGCGTCTTTCAAGTGTACAAATTTTTGATTTTTTGGAGAGGAGACTACGCTAAAAACTTTCTTCTCCGCCATGTCTAAAATGTCGTCCATATGGTCGTCGCCTTCTTCAAACGCGAGTTCGGAAACAAAGTCAGCCGCTTCAATCAAACTTCGTAGAACATATTTTTTTTGTACAATATCCGCATAGTGCTTGATGTTGGTAGAGGAGGGGACGACATTCACAATTTCTGCCAGATAAACATTTCCTCCGACATTATCCAGCAATTTTTTTTCAGCCAGTTTGGTGGAAAGCGAAAGCATATCTATCGGCTCATTTTTGTTTGATAAGTCCAGCATTGCTTGAAAAATCATTTTGTGTTTTTCAACATAAAAAGAATCGGGGGAGATCATATCTTCCACTTCGTGCATCGCGTCCTTCCGGAGCATTATTGAGCCGAGCACTGCCTGCTCGGATTCTATGCTCTGCGGCGGAATTCTCACTTCCTTTTTTGATATTTTTGCTTTCGGCATAAACTCATTCTCTACTACTCTATAAAGATTGTCAAAAGAAAAAGTGTGTAAAGATGTTATTAATATGTTAATATATTATTCATGAGCAAAAAGATATTACTTTCAGGTATTCAGCCTTCCGGCAGACCCCATATCGGCAACTATTTCGGCATGATTAAGCAATTGCTGGGACAGCAAGACGAGTATGAAGTTTACGCTTTGATAGTTGATTATCATGCGATGAAATCTGTCCAAAATCCCAAAGAAATGAGGGAAAATATAAAAAATGTAGTGCTTGATTATCTGGCTCTTGGTCTTGACCCCAAAAAAGTTACATTCTTCAAACAAAGCGATGTTTCCGAACACACCGAGCTTTGCTGGATTTTCGACACTATTACAACGATGCCGTACCTGATGCGGGCGCATGCTTTCAAAGATGCCGAAGCAAAAAACAAAGAAATTGATGTCGGTACCTTTAATTATCCGATGCTTATGGCGGCGGATATATTGCTTTATAGTCCGGATATAATTCCGGTTGGAGCCGATCAGAAACAACACATTGAGATTGCGCGTGACACAGCTGAAAAATTTAATCGTACTTTTGGCGAGACTTTCAAATTGCCAAAAGATATGATTATGAAAGAAGTAGCGGTTGTGCCGGGTACGGATGGACGCAAAATGTCAAAAAGTTACAATAACACCATTCCACTTTTTGCCGAATATGAAGAAATAAAAAAGGCGGTAATGAGCATTGTGACGGACTCGGGAGAGGGAATACCAAAAAATGTTTATGCTATACACAATTTACTTCGCTCAGCGAAAGAGCTTGATCCGATTTATAAAGATAAAACTGGCAAATATAAGGAGCTGAAAGAGTTGCTTATAGAAGATATTGAAAAATTTATCGCTCCGCTTCGTGAAAAACGCAAAGAATTTGAAAAAGATATACCAAAAGCGCTCGCTATATTAAAAGCAGGTAGCGAAAAAGCCAAAAAAGTCGCTTCAGCAAAAATGGCTGAAGTTCGTGAGAAAATAGGAGTTCAAGTTTATTAAAACAATGAAACACAAAAATAAAAAAATTCCGGAATATAAGCAAGAGTTAGTGAAAATTTTTTCCAAAATTCATGGAGACAAAGATTTAATGAAAGAATTCTTGATGGATATTCTGACGCCGGCGGAATTTGAGACTATGGCCTTGCGGTGGCAAATAGTAAAAAAGCTTGAAAAAGGCGAGACCCACAGGTCTGTAGCATGGGATTTAGGCCTCGGCATCAGCACCGTCACTCGCGGAAACCGCGAACTTCGCAACAAAAACGGCGGTTTCCATATGATGCTAAAAAGGTTAGGTAAATAAAAAGTTTTTTAATTTTGCGTGAGTTTATCCACAAATGCAGTTTGCATTCTTTTTTTTACCTGTTATCATGTACTAGTACATAGATACAAGAATATTATGAAAGAATATCTGAAAAAATTAATAAAAAAAGAGAATCTTAGTCCGCTGGAAATTAGGAAAATAATGGAGCTGATTTTTACTGACCAAGCCCTGCCATCGCAGATTGGAGCTTTTTTATCTTTACTTTCGGTAAAAGGCGAAACCGTTCCCGAAGTTACGGAAATTGCCAAAATTTTGCACGAAGAAATGATTAAAATCCATGGTCTGAAAAATGCTCTGGATATTGTGGGTACCGGCGGAGATGGATACGACACGATAAATGTTTCCACTATGGCGTGTTTTGTCTGCGCGTATTTGGGAGTTCCTATTGCCAAGCACGGAACTCGGGCGCTTAGTTCCAAATGCGGGAGCTTTGATTTGCTGGATGCGCTTGGTGTGCCCATAAAACAAAAACCGGAAGAAGTGGAAAAAGATTTTAATAAAAATAATATTGTTTTTCTTTTCGCTCCTTATTTCCATCCGGCTTTGAAAAAATTGCATC
>MFTJ01000065.1:0-2775 GCA_001786805.1 Candidatus Nomurabacteria bacterium RIFCSPHIGHO2_01_FULL_39_10
GAGAAAGAGGGTCGCGGTTTGTCATGGCGGTGTAGGTTTGTTTGAATGTATCTGGTAGAGTGATGTTATGGAGCAGTTCAATTGTTTCAAATGTTTCTTCTGGCAAATCTGCGTATTGAGCGGTAAGCATATATTCTAGGTTGCGTCCGGCGGTGTATGTATCTGATTGAAGAGTGAGGTTGCCGTAGGTGCGAAATTCGAAGGGGTAATATACTGGTGCGTCGAAAGGGGTTTTATAATTACCTGGTGGGCGGATGTCTTCGAGATCAAGTATTTTTAGTGTGTTTTCGATGACGCCGATGTTGCCGCATTTTAAGTCGCCATGGACTTGTTCTTTTTGTTGCAGGAAGTTGAGAATACTAGGAATTTGTTGTAGATATTGTATGAAGAGTTGTTGGGTGAGGGTGTTTTTTTCAATATGGTTTGTGAGTGTTTGGGGAATAAATTCTAATACAAGATAGGGACAAACGGTGTGTTCGCTATGGTCAATATATTGGGGTGTGTGTTGTGAGGCTAATTGTTGGTGAAGAATGGCTTGTTTTTTGACGAGGTCACTACGTTGTTTTGAGCTGCTGCACACTGTGGGAAAACGAATGGCGACGGGGTATTGTTGTTCTGTGTCTTCTAATTTATAGCCACGATAGACGGCGCCGGTGCGGCCTTCTCCCACTTTTTCTCGAGCTATATAGGTTTCTCCTCTAATTGTTGAGGGAATAAAGTGGTTTTCAAACATGTTTTTTAAAAAGTATATGCTGTATATATAATGATTGTGGTTGTGGATGCATTAGGTTTATAAGTGGTTCTTTTTGGTGTGAGTAAAAATGGCAAAAGATACAATTATTCCGAATGCGTTGGGACTTGCACAATTAGTTGCACACTGTATTTTGGAGGATTCGTATCGAATCGATGATTTTGGTCCTAAAAAACTGAGTGATGGGACGTATTTGATTGATATGATGCCTGAGAAAAGAAGTGATGCGATTGGTTCTGTTGGTGTTTCTATGTTTGGTGAGGGCGTGCATGGTGTTATAGGCGAGATAGTGAGGTATGAAGAACCTGTACAGGTGTATAATGCGTCAGAATGGAGGGGAGTGCATGATGTGTTATTATTTGGTTCGACTATGCGTGGCGAAGAGAGCCATGATATTGATTTGGTGCTTATTCATAATCAGAATCGATTGCAGGAGTATGAGTCAAAATTGAAGTATGGTAAAGATGGTTGTAGTGTAGTTGATTTTTCGCGTAAAATTGATGAGAAGCGGTTGTATAACCCTTCCACAATATTACGTGATTTAGAAGGTAGAGATATCACGACTTGTCATTTTGAAGAAGGTTTACAAATACAAGAGTATTTTAAATATGTTGTTGAGCGAGCTGATCGCGAAAATAGTTTTTCTGGGACATTTTGTTTAGATTATATTGATAATCCTGTGGTTTTTACATCGAAAGATCGTGCGGGATTTCAAAAAGAGGTTGATGTGTTATTTGAATATCTTATGGAAGGAAAAGTGAATACCAAAGTGAGGGGTATGTTTTCTGAGCGAGGATTGAATGTTGATGGTGATTTTGATTTGTTGTTGTTGAGCAAAGAGACGTTATATTCTTCAGGAGCGAAACGTAGGGGAGTAATGACTGATTTATGTCGCGATCCGACGTTTTGGTATACAGTGTTGTCTGAAGGGCGATTATACAATCTAGCTACGGAGAAGTTTGATTTAGAAGTTGAGCAGAAGTATCCGGGGGCGGTGGAGTTGTTTAAGAGGTAGAGGAATTATTTCATCTTCTTTTTTCCATATTCACAGTATTTTATAATCGAACATCTGTTGCAGGAGGGGTTGATTGGTTTACAGATGGATTGTCCGTGACCGACGAATAGGCGGTTGATGTTGATCCATTGGTCTTTGGGAACGATAGTTTGGAGTTGATGTTCGGTTTGCTGTGGGGTTTTGGTTTTTGTCCAGCTGAGGCGATTGGAGATGCGATGGACGTGGATGTCTACGGCGATGGCGGGTTGGTTGAAGACGTAGGCTAAGATGCAGTTTGCGGTTTTTCTGCCGACGCCGGGGAGCGAGGTGAGTTGGTTGAGGGTGTTTGGGATTTGACTTTGATATTTTTCTACAATGATTGCGCTTAACGCTTTTACGTGTTTAGCTTTGGTTTTATAGAAGCCGATTTTGTAGATGTGTTGTTCGAGTTGGGGTTGAGGGAGGGTTATGAAATGTTGTGGTGTGGGGTAGATTTTAAATAATTCTTTGACTATGGGGATGACGGTTGAGTCTTTGGCTCTTGCGCTGAGCAGGGTTGCGATGAGAAGTTGAAAAGGGGTGTAGCCGAGTTCTGAGAGTTCTTCGAGCATGGTTTTGGGGTGATGTTGTTCGAGAAGTGAGAAGATAGTTGAGATTTGTGTTGGAGTGGGTTTAGACATGTAATGGTAATGTTCTGTTGGTTTTTATGTGTTTTGATTTTGATTTATGTTACTACTAATTTGTGATAAAATAAGCGAAAGATTTATAAATAGGGTGAATATTAAAGAGATTATGGAAATTGCGTATTTAGGCCCGCAAGGAACGTTTAGTTATGTTGCGGCGAAAGAGTATGTACAAGAGCAGAGTATTGAGGCAGTATTACGACCGTATAAGACAATTGATTCTGCTCTTGATGCGCTCTTAGCAGGTGAGGTAGCGAGAGCAATTGTGCCAGAATCTAATACGCGTTTAGGGTTGATTACAGATTCTTGTCGAGTAAGAGAATTAGATGAATTGGTTACAATTGGTG
>MFTJ01000065.1:2785-5871 GCA_001786805.1 Candidatus Nomurabacteria bacterium RIFCSPHIGHO2_01_FULL_39_10
GGGTTCGCATGGGGTTAGGGGGGATTGGTGATGGTGGGACTATTGATGTTATTTATTCCAAAGATCGAGCGCTTGAGCAGTGTACGACTTATTTAGAACGTTTATTTGGGGTTGCTTGTGGTGATTTAGATGTTTCTTCATATGTGAAATTATTGGAATCGCAAGGTAAGGTTGTGTTGATGGATAGTACGACGGCAGGAATTGAGAGAATTGCGTTGCAACGATTAGAGAATGCAGCAGCTATTGGTCCGCAAGGAGCTTTTGAATTATATGGATTATCCGTGTATAATTCAAATGTGCATGATGATAAAGACGCAACAACAAGGTTTGTGGTGGTTGAGAAAAAATTGGGATGATTTCATTATTTTTGTTTCAATTATTACTATAAAATAGCAAAAGATTTATAACTTAGTTGTATTTTAAATGTGTTATAAATATGTTATTATGTAGGGGGAGATTATTATGACTTTAGAAGGAAAATTAGATGCTTGTCAAATTGTAAAACGAGCAAGAATGTCGGCTCGTCCGGAATTTTATAGTGGGCGGGGCGCAATTACTGATGATTTAAATGGGGAAAAGTTGGAACATATATATGGCGATATTAAACGGTGGCATGGAGATGATGCGGCGCAATCGTATGTACAGATGGTTGCAGATATCCTCGTGTTGTCTGCGACGGATTTTTTGTTATCACTTTATCGACTTGAATCAAATAAATGGAAATGGGATGAACATATTCTTGGTAATGGGAACGGGATGGATGTTGGTCCAGATTATGGGGATGGGAGGCGGGAAGTTATTGCTGAGGCTACTATCTTTAGTATTTTAGGGGGAAATAGAAATGAGACTGGAGCAATACGAAATTTGTTTTTGCGAGAGCATGGAATTGGTGTACCTAGTTCTAATCCTTATGCTCCAAGAAGATGGGACTGCGATTCTCGATAAAATATATTAGTAAGCGAAATAAATAATTACTAATTTGTTTTGCTTATTAGATGTTCTCTTTAGATTTTTTTTGAATCGTATTTCACTTACGCATAAATCAACAGCAATGAGATTGCTATCACTAAAATACTAATCACCACATTAAAGACGCGATGGTTGTGCAATTTCCATTGGCCTAGGTGGCGGTCGGAATAGGCTGCGCTTTTGGAGCGTTGTTCGAGTTTGATTTTTATCAGATTCATAATGAGGGCTACTGCTGCTAAAGGCAGCATGAGAATAATAAAATACATGATTATTTTTGGGGTGACAATTGAGGTTACTGCGCCTTCGAGATGAAGGGTGCGAAGCAGTTCAAGGTTTTTATGAAGGTTTGTGAAGGCAAATAATGTTGCAATGTAGCCAAAGAGGAAAAACCAGGCCGGATGGGATGTAATTGCTTTGACTTTTTCTATTTTAATGCGGTTTTCACGTTCTAGATTTGCGAATGGGTCGTTGTTGTAGAGGAAGAATATACCTATTTTTAGAAGAGCGATTATAATACTGATAATGGAGATAAAGAGGATAAAACCATGCTGAGCAGCAAAGCCGCTGGAGTTATTTGTACCATATAATAAAAATGCTGTATATGACGCTATAATAAAGAGGATGCTGCCTAGTATTGTTTTTTTATAGTCGTGAATGGAGATGATACATAATGCAAGAATGATTATGAGGATGAACATGATTGGGCGAAAACTGTCTTTGATTGCAGAGGAGCGTAATACACTATTTGGAATAACTTCAAGTACATTTTGCGGGTTTTTATCACCTAAAATACCAACCATATTTGTGCTGTCAAGTGATGGGCAGGTGATTTCTTCGTTGTCTTGGATATATTTTTCTAAAAATGTGGCAATTGCTTTTTGGCCGATGAAATAACTGCTGTGGGTAATGACGGCAGGGATGCCTTGAGCGTTTGGTTGGATGTTATAGGCGTTGGCATATGATTCGAATAATGCTTTATTTTGCTGGTTGTGATAGACTTCATAGCTTTTTATCTCTACTTGTGGATATTTTGTGTGCAAGTCTTGGATGTATTGATTTGATGATTGGCAACCGGTGCAGTCTTTGCCGTAGAAGTAGTAGAGGCAGTCGCGCTGGTTGTCATCTTGTGCGACTACAAATGATAGTAATGCGATTATAATTATTATTATAGAACTTATTTGTTTGAACATGATTTCACCTTCTTTTGATTATTTGAGGAGAGAGGGTATACTATACTTGGTGAATTATATTTTTAATCTGTTTACTATAATTCACCGGTATATCCTAAGCGTATTCTCTACTCTTATTTTATAGTTAGTACACTTAGTATATATAAAGTTTATTGTTGGGGAGTTTTGAGATTGTGGTGTTTTCGAAGTTTGGATGTTGTATATTTCCATTGGTTTTATAAATACTGAATTTTTTGATGGTTTCAAGATAAATTATTGACAAAAGGTGATATTAAAATGGTACAAGAATTGAATGCTACGACGTTTCAGAGCGATGTGTTAAAGTCCAAGTTACCAGTGATTGTGGATTTTTGGGCGGAGTGGTGCGGGCCGTGCAAGATGATGGCGCCGGTGTTTGAGGAAGTGAGTAAAGAGTATAGCGGTAAATTGAATTTTGCAAAGTTGAATACGGAGCAGTTTGGAGAGATTGCAGCAGAATCTGGTGTTACGGGGATTCCGTGTTTGATTATATTTCATAAAGGAGAAGAGGCGGATCGTATTGTGGGGTTTATGCCAAAGCCGATGCTGAAGCAGAAGATTGATGAGATACTGAGAAAATTGTAGCTCGGTTGTAGGGTGAGTTTTACTTTAGAGTAGTTATTAAGAAAAGTTTTATAAACTATCGCTTTATTCTTTGTATACTTATTAGGAGGTTTACATTATGGCAATACCAACACCTGGGGATTTAAAAGCTGCAGAAGATCAACAAAGAGAAAAATATGTGAAACGAGTTGAAAGTGATTTAGAAAGGCAATTAAACTATGCTTTTAATAAAAATAAAATAAACTCTGGGGGCGGGGAAATTGAATATAGACTCACAAACCCAGATGCACAACAAATTGCTCGAGATTATTTGGCGAATAAAGGGTGGGCTGTTGAATTTACATC
>MFTJ01000065.1:5878-6231 GCA_001786805.1 Candidatus Nomurabacteria bacterium RIFCSPHIGHO2_01_FULL_39_10
GATTTTTCTTGGTCGTCAACTTCAAGAGAGGATAGGGAAATTAAAGTACATTATCTGAAACTCACTCCTTTGCCAAAATAAATTTGGATGTGATAGGATATTACAATGGCAGATTCTGATATTGTATCACAGCGATTAGGTAAAGTTGGAAGAATATTCTGGACATGTGTGTTTGGCGTTGGGGGGTATTTTTTGTGGAATGCAGTTGGTTCTGCGGTGTTGCCTACAGAAGAGAGCTGTAAACGTGGAGAGGAGTATCAAGAGTCTTTGCGGGATTCTAGATATCTTATGAAGAAAGTGGGGTTTCGATATACTTTTGATGAGGGGTTAATGATGCAGAGTGGTTCTGTTCG